>CANPHV010000108.1 GCA_947573965.1 uncultured Clostridium sp. | reverse complement strand
AGGTCCGCCCCCCTGTGGCTTCTTGAGACAATATAGACCTGTCCCCTCTGTCTCAGTCTTCTAGAAAGTCTTGATACGTTTTTGTTATTTCTATTTTGGATTTTCCTTGTTTCACAGTTTCATCTTGTTTTAGAATTAAGTCAACATCATAGGTATCTTTTAATTTTAGAACATTTTCTTTTTTGTGTCCAATTACATTATTGCTATCTATTGGGTTAACAGTAACTTCTACTTCTTTTACTTTTACATTTAATTTTTTAATTTTTCCTACAATAGCATCATACCACATAGCTGATTCTACTAATTGTCGAAAGGCTGGATGATAGGGTCCTGCTACTACTTCACTTTCTTTATTTTCTGGCTCAGCTATTTCGTCTGTATTTTGTAAGCCTACTCGAATTACTTCTATTTTTTTATCGGCAAACATTCTTACTAACTCTTTACAAACTTCTACTGCTTGTACAAGTGGTAATGGTTCATATTTTCCTTGTTTATATTCTTCTTCTAGTTTTGTATTTTTTACTACTAAAACAGGATATATTCTTACCATTTTTGGTTTTAATTTGATTAAAGCTTTCGCTGTGTTAATTTCATCTATTCTGGTACTTTCTGGCAATCCTACCATCATTTGATGTCCTAATTTAAATCCATTCCAACGTATCATTTTGGATGCTTTTTTTACGTCTTCAAAAGCATGTCCTCGATTGGCTCTTTTTAGAATATAGTCATTGGCAGATTGCACGCCTAATTCGATGGTTTTTACTTTATATTTTTTTAATCTTTTTAAGGTTTCTTTATTTATACAATCTGGTCTGGTAGAAATTCGTATGCTTTCTACTTTGCCTTGCTCGATATATTCATAAGCTGTTTGTAGTAATTCTTCTTGTGTTTTTTCTTCTATGGCTGTAAAACTTCCTCCATAAAATGCTACCTCTACTTCTGCTTCTTCGTTTTTTATGGTTTCTAGGTATTCTTCTATTATTTTTTTTGCTTTTTCTTTTGTCATGTTTTCTTTTTGCCCACTAATTGACTTTTGATTACAAAAAATACAATCGTTAGGACATCCTAAATGGGGTACAAATATTGGTATAATATATTGTTTCTTCATTACTTTCCCTCTTTTCTACTTTAATTTCTCCAATGCTTTTTGTGCTGCATTCATTTGTGCTTCTTTTTTACTTCTTCCTTTTCCTTTGGCAAGTTTCTTTCCATTACAACTCACTTGTACTTCGAAGCTTTTATTATGGTCTGGTCCTTCTTCTTTGATGATTTCATATTCGATTTTAACATCACCATGTTCTTGTAATTTTTCTTGTAAAACGGTTTTATAGTCTTTATCTCCCACGTGCTTCGTGGCTATCTCAATATCTTCTTTTAAGCTTTGAATAATAAATTTTTCGGCTTGCTCTATTCCTCCATCTAAGTAAATGGCTGCTATCACAGCTTCTACACTGTCTGCTAAAATGGCTGGTCTTTCTTGTCCACCCATTTTTCTTTCTGACTTTCCTAAATACAAGAAATCACTAAAATCATGCATTTTAGCTACCTTATGCAAACTTTTTTCGCATACTACGGTTGCTCTGACTTTAGTCATTTCTCCTTCTTTTAGTTCTGGATAATTTTCATATAGATATTTACTTGATACAAATTCTAAAATACTGTCTCCTAAAAATTCTAGCTTTTCGTTGCTTTCTATATTATTTTCATAGGCATAGGAGGTATGTGTTAGTGCTTTTTTTAATAATTCTTTGTTTTGAAAGGTATATCCTATTTTTTCTTCTATGGTTTGCATGCTTTCACCTCTTTTCCTGAATAGTTATATTATATACTATTTTTTGGATTTTGCAAGAGGGATTTTTGATTCAATACTAGTTATTATAATTTCTAAGTTACTGTTTAGTTCACCTTGTATTAAAACTATATCTTTTCTAGCTAAATTTTGATAACACCAATCTGCCATATCATTGTAAGCTTTTACTAACACTTTGGTATCCTTCCCCACTTTTAATTTAAAACTTGACACTGAAATATTTTTACTATTTAATATAAAATTAAAATTTATTTCGCTATTTATTTTTCCCATTAAAAAACATAAATTCATTACTACTTTCTCCATCTTTTTATTATTTATTGTCGCAAAATAGTTACATTCAAAATTCAATTAAACTTCTACTAGTATCCATTTTGCTGATACATTTTTACCTTTCTTTAGGAGGGAACAAATCCCTTTAATATCTAATACTTCATGGTATATTTTCCGTAAAAAATAGAATCGAGAAAAATATTAGAGCCGAACGAACCCCAATGTTGTCGTTGGCATTAGAGGTATTGTTGTTGTTGCGATTGGAGGCCGGATTGTTAGAGCCATTGTTGTTGTAATTCCCACCCCTGTTAGCACACGGATTGTTGGTATTGGTAGAGTTTTTGATTTGTCCCCATTTTTATTTCATTCTTTTTCTATATAAAATAATTTATTTAATAAATTGTCTACATTAGCATATTGAATATAGCCCATATGCCCTGCTAAATATTTTTTAGCTTCTTTGCTTGTCATATTT
>CANPHV010000107.1 GCA_947573965.1 uncultured Clostridium sp. | reverse complement strand
GACGACTTGCGATAATGGACTATAATACAGGGATGATAAAGGCAAGAGAAGAAGGAGAAAGAAAAGGAAAAATAGAAGTAGCCAAAAGGTTGATAAAATTAGGAATTAGTATAGACAAGATTAAGGAAGCAACAGAATTAACGAAAGAAGAAATAGAAGAACTAAAATAACCAAAAACACCAATTGGTGTTTTTTTGTTAAATAGGGCTCTTGTGAAAAACATAAATATTTGATATACTAGCAAAAAAAAGAGGAGAGAAAAATGATAGCAGAAGTAATCATCAATCGAACAGCTAAAAAACTAAATCGAACTTTTGATTATCATGTCCCAAATAACTTAGAGGGGCTTATTTTTGTTGGAAGTAAAATATTAGTACCCTTTGGAAAAGGTGGGAAACTAGAAGAAGCTTTTGTAGTAGGGTTAAAAGAAAAAACAAATTATCTAAAAGAAATGAAAGAAATAGCAAGCTTAGAAGAACAATTAAGAGATGAGCAAATAGAATTAGCCAAATGGATGGCAAAAAGGTATTTTTGTAATGTCTCAGACTGCATCAAGTTAATGCTAACACCAGGAACAAGAACGAAAAATAAAGAAAAAAGAACACAAGATAAAACCATCAATAGTATCTATTTAAAAAAAGACATAGAAGAAATCGAATTTGACATAGAAACTAAGAAAATTAAATCAGACAAACACAAAAAGATACTGTATTTCGTAAAAGACAATGAAGGGGTAACCATACCAGAAATTGAAATGTTTACTGATAGTTCCAGAGCCATTGTAAATACCCTAATTAAAAACCGGTTATTTAGAAATGGTAGAACAAAAAATAGAAAGAAATCCTTTGCTTTTAAAAGATATAGAAACTATTAAAAACAAAGAAATAACACAAAAATTACAATTAACAAAAGAACAACAAAATGCCTATGAAAAAGTAGAGGCAAGTTTGCAAGAAAACCAATATCAAACCTTTTTATTATATGGGGTAACAGGTTCAGGAAAAACAGAAGTATACTTACAACTAATACAAGAGGCATTAGAAAAAGGAAAAACAGCGATTTTGTTAGTACCGGAAATATCCTTAACACCACAAATGTTAGACCGATTTATTGCTCGATTTGGAAAAGAAGAACTAGCCGTCTTGCATAGTAAATTATCCATAGGAGAAAGACACGATGAGTGGGAAAGAATAAAAGAAGGAAAAGCTAGGATTGTAATTGGTGCTAGGTCTGCCATATTTGCACCTCTTGAAAAATTGGGTATCATTATCATTGATGAGGAACATGATAGTTCTTATAAATCAGAAGCCAACCCAAAGTATGATGCTAAAGAAGTGGCAAAAAGAATTGCCAAGCAAAAAAATTGTCCTTTGGTATTAGGAAGTGCTACTCCAGATATAAGAACCTATCAAGCAGCTTTGGAAGAAGAAAAAACAGCAATAACTTTATTACCACTTACCCAAAGGGCAAATCAATCCACTTTGCCAACAGTACAAGTGGTAGACTTAAAAGAAGAATTGATGAATGGAAATCGTTCAATGCTTAGTATGGACTTGTACACAGCAATTGAAGAAAATTTAAAACAAAAAAGACAAACGATATTATTTCTAAATCGTAGAGGGTATTCTACTTTCATTATGTGTAGAAATTGTGGATACACAGTAAAATGCAGAAATTGCAACATTAGTATGACCTATCATAGTTACGAAAAAAAGTTGAAATGTCATTATTGTGGTTATGAAGAAAAAATTGTAAGTGAGTGTCCTGAATGTCATAGTGATAAAATTCGTTATTTTGGAACTGGAACACAAAAATTAGAACAAGAAATTCAAAAGCAATTTCCTGAAGCAAGCACCATACGAATGGACATTGATACCGTAACAAAAAAGAATTCACATGAGGAAATTTTAAGTAAATTTAAAAAGGAAGATATCGATATATTAATTGGAACACAAATGGTAGTCAAAGGGCATCATTTTCCAAAGGTAACACTAGTAGGTGTCATTGCAGCAGACAGTTCTTTAAACATAGACGATTATCGAGCCAATGAAAGAACTTTTCAAATTTTAACACAAGTAGCTGGACGAGCTGGACGAGAAAAATTACCGGGAAAAGTAATCATACAAAGTTATAATCCAGAAAACTTTACCATCCAATGTGCAAAAGAACAAAATTACGAAAAGTTTTATGAAACGGAAATAGCTTTACGTAAACAGTTGAAATATCCGCCATTTTGCGATATAATAGTGGTGAATTTTAATAGTACCATGGAAGCAGAAATCAAAAGGGTAAGTAAATGGGTATATGAAGCTTTGAAAAGGGATTTAGAACCGATAGAAGAAAGTCACTTTAGAGTATTTCAGCCAATGCCGGCCCCAATTGATAAGATACAAAATAGATATCGATGGAGAATTATCATAAAAGGAAATATGACGAAGCAAGCCAATGAATTGCTAAATCAGTGCTTGCAAGAAGTATATCAAAAAAATTTAAAGAATACACGAATAACAATTGATGTAAATCCTAACAATATGATGTAGGAGAGATCAGGAGGGATCAGGGGGACGTTCCTTAAAATCCCACTTTCAGGGATTAGGGGACAGTCCC
>CANPHV010000106.1 GCA_947573965.1 uncultured Clostridium sp. | reverse complement strand
AATTTGAAGAAAAAGTAATTGGAAATGTGGAAGTAAGACAAACCTTTAGAATTTCCAATGTGGGAACCATTGCTGGTAGTTATGTATTAAGCGGAAAAGTAGAAAGAAATGCAGGGGTAAGAGTCATTCGTGAAAATGTAGTAATCCACGATGGACATCTAGCAACCTTGAAGCGATTTAAGGATGAAGTTAAAGAAGTTGGAAAAGGATTTGAATGTGGTATTCAAATTGAAAATTATGACGATATTAAAGAAGGCGATATGATTGAAGTATATGTTATGGAAGAAATAAAAAGATAAGAGGGATTAGGGGACGTTCCTTAAAATCCCCCTTTCAGGGATTTTAAGGAACGTCCCTCAATCCCTGTCAAAAAAGGAAGATAAGGAGGCAAAGCAATGCCAGAAAATCAAACAAGGTTAGGACGTATTGAAGAAGAATACAAAAAAGAACTTAGTCAAATTATAGGTTATGAATTAAAAAATCCGAATGTAACAGGTTTAATTAGTGTAACAAAAGTAAAAGTTACCAATGACTTAAAATTTGCGAGAGTGTATGTTAGCGTATTAAATGCTAAAAATGTGAAAGATACCATTGCAGGATTAAAGAAATCTTCTGGTTTTATCAGAAGTGAATTAGCCAGAAGAGTAAATTTGAGAAATACACCAGAATTAATCTTTGAGTTGGATGATTCTTTAGAATATGGAGCTAAAATCGACACAATTTTGAAGGAAATTATGCCTAAAAAAGAGGACGATTAAGGGAGGAAACTTATGACACTAGATGAAATTTTAGAAGAGATAAAACAAGCAGAAACAATTGTAATTTTAACCCATGAATCACCAGATGGAGATGCGATTGGTAGTAGTTTAGCTATGAAATGTATAGTAGAGGAATTGGGAAAAAAGGCAGATGTAATTATACCAGAATATCCAAGAATGTTTCAATTTTTGCCAGCAGTAGAAGAAATAAAAATCGAGTCAGAAATAACAAATTATGATTTGGCCATTTCAGTGGATTGTGCGAATTTTAAAAGATTAGCACAAGGGGAATATTTTGAAAAGGCCAAAAAAACAATTGTTATTGACCATCATGGAAGTAATAATATGTATGGTGATTTAAACTATGTCAATCCAGCATCACCAGCTTGTTGTGAAATATTAATTGGAATGGCAGAATATTTTGGAATTAACTTAAGCCAAGAGATGGGAACTTGTATTATGACAGGAATGATAACTGATACAGGTGGTTTTCGCTATATGGGAATTACACCAGACACTTTTGAATATGCAGCAGAATTGCTTCGTTTAGGCGTTGATATTCCAGATATTTATAAAAAGACAATGGGAACCAAAACAAAAGCAAATTTTGAATTAACCAAAAGAGTAATAGACCGAATGGAATTATTAGAACAAGGAAAAGTTGCTTTTTCTTATATGAATACACAAGACGAATTAGAAGTGAATGCCGAGCCTGGAGACCATGAGGGCTTAGTGAATATAGGAAAAGATATTGAAGGGGTTTTAGTATCTATCTTTATTAGGCAGAAAGATGAGGAAGAAGCTTATAAAGTTTCCTTGCGTTCAGAAGATGGCATTAATGTGTCAGATATCTGTTTGCTATTTGGCGGTGGTGGTCATGCCAGAGCTGCTGGTGCATTAATTCAAGGAACCGTAGAAGAAGTAAAAGAAAAATTAATGAAAGAAATAAGAAAATGGATGGAATTATAATAATAAACAAACCAAAAAACTGTACTTCACATGATATCGTGTACAAAGCAAAAAAAATAACTGGTGAAAAAGTAGGGCATACTGGAACACTAGACCCAATGGCAACAGGCGTGTTGCCATTATTAATAGGAAAAGGGACTTTGTGTTCAAAATATTTAGTCAACCATGATAAAATTTATGAAGTTCAATTGACTTTGGGAACGAAGACAACTTCTGCAGATGGAGAAGGAGAAATAGTAGAACAAAAAGAAGTGCTAGAAGAAATCTGGCAAGGCGAGAAAATAAAAAATACGTTAACTACTTTTTTAGGGAAACAAAAACAACTTCCTCCGATGTATTCAGCCATTAAAGTAAAGGGTAAAAAGTTATATGAATATGCACGAAGAGGACAAACGGTGGAAATTGAGCCAAGAGAAATTGAAATTTATGAAATTAAGTTATTGAAAATAAACAAAGAACAAAAGCAAATTGAATTCCAAGTGCATTGTTCGAAAGGAACTTATATCAGAAGCTTATGCGAAGATATTGCAAAAAGATTAGATAATGTGGGGTATATGTCTGCTTTAAATCGAATAAAAGTAGGTGAATTTTCCATTGAGGAAGCAATTACCATCGAACAAATGCAAGAAGGAAGCATTTTCTATCAAACCATTGAAGAATTGTTCCAAAACAAACCAAAGATTACCATTACCCCAAATAGGCTAAATCCTTTCTTAAATGGGGTAAAACTAACGATGAAAGAGCCGGATGGTGTTTATCGTATTTACTGCCAAGAGGATTTTATTGGAATTGGTATAGTGGAAAAAGAATTTTTAAAAAGAGATATTATTGTATAAAAATAGTGTCAAAAGGATCCAGTGGGGACGGACCTTTTTGGCACATTTTTTTGCAATTATACCTTGTTGACATGATCGCATTTCTAAAAATAAAATATAATAAAAGAAAAGGTTAGTGTAAAATTAATGTAGGCAAAATAAAAAATGTCTACATTATTTTTT
>CANPHV010000105.1 GCA_947573965.1 uncultured Clostridium sp. | reverse complement strand
CATTCCTATGTGTGCCTTTTGAGCGAAGCGAGAAAGGAATGGAATATAAAATGAAGAAAAAAATAGAAGAAAACATATTGTGTATCTTTATTATACTATGTCCTATTCTAGACATAGTAAGCTTTCTATTTAGAAATGCCTTTCATACGAATATTTCGCCATCTACCTTTTTACGACCAATTTTACCAAGCTTTGTGATGCTATATTTGTTTTTTAAAGAAGATAAAAAATTTAAAATTGCTACCTTAGGAATCGGCTTATTATACTTGCTATATGCCATTTTACATCTAGGGGTATTTAAAACCATCATAACAGGAAGTAGTTATGGAGGAATTGTGCATGAAGCGCAATACCTAATCAATTATTCTTATATGATACTAAACTTATTTTTGTACCTATTTGTATTTAAGGAAAAGGAAGCAATTGAAAAATTATCGAGAAGTATATTAGTGGCAAATGTAATATATATGGTATCAATTATAATAGCCATAGTAACGAAAACATCATCTAGTACTTATATAGAAGGCATGGGATATAAAGGATGGTTTGAATCTGGCAATAGCTTGGGGTCGATTTTGATTTTATCTTTGTTTATCATTTTTCGCTATGTTAAAGAAAAGAAATATCAAAAAATAGCCATTCCTTTAATTTTAGTAGAAGGTATTTTCTTAAGCTTGTTACTAGGAACAAGAGTAGGACTATTTGGCTTTATTTTAGTAGTAGCAATCTACCTGTTAGTAGAAGTTGTTATGACATTAAAACAAAAAGGGAAAATAAGTAAAAGGTTCATAGCAGGTGGAATTGCTTTGATAGCAAGCGTTTTATTAGTAGTGATTACAATTGGTTCTACTACTTTACAAAGAAGAAAACATTTGCGAGATATTGAAAAGGATATTATAGATGCTAATAGTCAGCAAGCATCTCATGTAACAGGAAGTATATTGGAAATGAAACAAAAGATTGATAGTAATCAATTAGAAGAAGGCTATATGGGACAAGCTGAAAAACAATCGATTGTGGATTTATATGAGATAGCTAACCAGTTAAAGGTTAGAAACAATGACCAACGCAAGCAACAATTAATTTATAATACCGTTTTACTAAAAAATCAGGGGAATCCTATTTATTTCTTATTCGGTAATGGTCATGTAGCCAACTTTAGAGAACTAGTATTAGAAATGGAAATTCCAGCATTTTTATTGGATTTTGGGTTGGTACGGATTTGTTTTTTATTTCATGCCTTTTGCCATTTTATTTTTGTATGGTGTGTGGTTTATGATAAAAAATAGAAATCAAGTGGATGCAGAGTATTTAATGTATTGCTTAGGAAGTGGATTTACGTTTATGCTATCTTTTTTTGCAGGTTATACCTTTTTTAATTCCTCAACGATGATGGTAATAATTGCTTTAAATGCCTTGCTGGTAAATAAAATAGTAAGGATTAAGAAACAAGTTATGTGAAATGGTAAATAATAACATGACTTATTTTAGCGAAATTTGTTGAACGAGATAAAACAAAAGTATATAATAAAAGAAGTGAAATCAAACGATATTTTGTGGAGGGATTTAATATGAAATCAAAAACGAGAAAAATAGCGATAATACTGATTATTATAACTTTGTTAGCACCAAGTTTTTTGGCAACGTTAAGTTTGGCTAAGGAAGAAATGGACCAAAGTTATGAAACGACTGAAGAGATGGATAAAGAAGAGCAAGAGGAAGCAGATAATTTGGAAAATATAGAAAAAGATACAGAGGCAGAAGAAATAGAGGAGGAAACAGAAGAAGATAAGGTGGAAAAGGGGGAACAAGAGGAAGACAAGAACGAAATTGAGGTAAAACCAGAAGAAAATAGTACTCCTACCTTAGAAGAAGAACAAGAAGAAGTAGACACAGATACTATGCTAATGAAAGCAGTACCTAACACATCTAAAGTACTACCAGAAGGAGATGGTGTTTACTTTATTTCAACAGCCTTAGATAACAGCAAAGTCCTTGATATTGGTGGTGGTTCAACGGCGAATGGGGCGAATGTACAATTATGGGGAAATACGAATGTAAAGCAACAAAAATTTGAAATGCTGTATAATCAACAATTAAAGACTTATACCATTAAGGCAATTCATTCAAATAAGGTATTAGATGTAGCAGGAGCAGGAACTACTAATGGAACTAATGTCTGGCAATATGAAAGCAATGGAACAGAAGCACAACAATGGATTTTAGAAGAAGCAGGGGATGGCTATTTCTATATAATTTCTAAAGGGAATGGGCTGTATTTGGATGTAAGTTATTCTATGGCAGAAAATGGAACAAATATACAAGTTTATGAAGGAAATGGAACAAAAGCACAAAAATTTAAGTTTACAAAAATTCCAGAGTTAGTAAGTACAAAATTAGTAGAAGGGGATGGGATTTATACCATTTCAACTGCATTAGATAATAACAAGGTATTAGATGTATCAGCAGCATCTTATAATAATTCTGGTAATATCCAATTATGGGAAAGTACAAAAGGTCAACAACAAAGATTTGAATTAAAATATAATGAAAAGACAAAGACATATACTATTATGGCACTACATTCTGGAAAGGTATTAGATGTAGCAGGAGCAGGAACTACTAATGGAACCAATGTCCAACAGTATGAAGGCAATGGAACAGAGGCACAACAATGGGTTCTACAAGAGGCAGGAGACGACTATTTTTACATAATAGCAAAATGTAATGAATTATATTTAGATGTAGCAAATGGACAATCCAAAAATGGTGCGAATATTCAAACATACCAAGGAAATGGTAGCAAAGCACAAAAATTTAAGTTGATAAAAGATGAAACAGATAAAACCGAAAAAACAATAGAAGACGGAATTTACCAAATCCATTCTAAAGTCAAGGAAGATAAAATTTTACAATTAGATACGAGTTCAAATCAACTTCAAATTGTTAATAAGACAGACATCGTTAATAACTA
>CANPHV010000104.1 GCA_947573965.1 uncultured Clostridium sp. | reverse complement strand
AGCATTTCATAATACTAGGTATTAACACATAAATTTTTAAGCGATTGCCATACAAAAAGGATTGGAAACACCTATCAATTTTGAACTTTCAATTTGCAAAACATAGAAAACATGATATAATAGGGATACAAAACAAGAATAAAAGGTGATAAAAATGTTAGAAACCATAAACGCTCCAGAAGACGTAAAAAAACTAAACACCGAAGAAAAAAAGAAACTAGCCGAAGAAATCAGAAAATACATCTTAGAAATCGTATCCCAAAATGGAGGGCATTTAGCCTCTAACTTAGGTGTGGTAGAGTTAAGCCTGGCCTTACATAGTATATTTGACGTGCCAAAGGACAAAATTGTATGGGACGTAGGGCATCAAACCTATGTACATAAAATCATAACAGGTAGAAGAGAAGAACTAAAAACTTTGCGACAATTAAAAGGAATAGCAGGATTTCCAAAAAGCAAAGAGTCAGAAGCAGACAGCTTCAATACAGGGCATAGTAGTACATCCATATCAGCAGCACTAGGGATGGCAAGAGCAAGAGACTTAAAAAAAGAAAACAATTCTGTAATAGCTGTTATTGGAGATGGAGCCTTAACAGGAGGGATGGCATTAGAAGCTTTAAATGATGCAGGGTGGAGTCAAACGAGAATGACCGTTATTTTAAATGATAATGAAATGAGTATTTCAAAAAATATTGGTGGCATTAGTATGTTACTTAGTAAAATGAGAACCAAAAAGACTTATAGCAAATCAAGTGATGTAGTTAAAAAAGTTATTTTAAAAATGCCGGCTGTGGGAAAACCAATTGTAAAGATAGTTAGGAGAATTAAAAGAAGTATCAAGCAATTAATCATTCCAAAAATGTTTTTTGAAGACATTGGATTTCGTTATTTAGGACCAGTAGATGGTCACGATATAGAAGAATTAGAAAGAATGCTAAAAATTAGTAAACAATTAGAAGGACCAGTATTAATTCATGTATTAACCAAAAAAGGAAAAGGCTATCGTATAGCTGAAGAAAATCCAGACAAATTTCATGCCACAGGACCTTTTGACTTAGAAACAGGAAAAAGTAAAAAAGAAAAGAAAAAAGATTATTCCAAAATTTTTGGAGAAAAATTAGTAGAGTTAGCCAAAAGCAATGACAAAATTGTGGCAATTACAGCATCCATGAAAGATGGAACAGGTTTAACCGAATTTGCCAAACAATTTCCAGACCGATTTTTTGACATTGGAATTGCAGAACAACATGCTATTGGGGTAGCAGCAGGAATGGCAAAAGAAGGAGCCATTCCCGTAGTGCCAATCTATTCATCTTTTTATCAAAGAGCCTATGACCAAGTCATTCATGACGTGGCTATGCAAAACTTACCTGTCATTATGTGTGTCGATAGAGCAGGAATTGTAGGAGCCGATGGAGAAACCCATCAAGGAACTTTAGATATGGCATTTTTTAGATTAATTCCGAATTTGACAATTATGGCACCAAAGAACTTTAAAGAATTAGAAGAAATGTTATCTTTTGCCGTAAATTTAGGAAAACCAGTAGTTATTCGTTATCCACGAGGAAGTGAAGACGAATACAAAATGGAAAAACAGGAAAAACTAGAAGAAGGAAAAGCAGAAATTTTAAAAGAAGGAAAAGACTTAAGCATAATAGCCATAGGAAAAATGGTGGCAAGAGCTATGAAAGTAGCTCAAAAAATAGAAAAAGAACAAAACATAACAGTAGAAGTGATTAATAGCAGATTTTTAAAGCCAATTGATAAAGAGACCATAAAAAAATCACTTCAAAAAACAAGACAAGTAATCACCATCGAAGATGGAACCATCTTAAATGGCTTAGCAAGTGCAGTGCAGGAAATTATAATAGAAGAAGATTTGCAAGAAATAAAAATCCAAAATTATGCCTATCCAGACCAATATATTGAACATGGAAGTGTAGAAGAATTAGAGAAAATTTATCATATGGATGTAGAAAGTATAGAGAGGGGACAAAATGGACAAACAACAATTATTGAAGGATTACAAAAAGCAGGAAGATAAAATTTGTCTATCACAAGTGTTAGACAAAATAGAATTTTCAAAAACAAGAGAAAAAATAGAATATACTGATTTTTTAGATATGTATCAAGTATCTTTGGTAGAAAATTTTTTGAGAAAGATAAACATTAAAACATATCAATTATATGGAGGATATGAAGAGGCAGAGAGAAAAGTTCTTTTTGTGTATCCAGAAAAATACGATGAAAAAATGTTAGAAAAAAATTATGATAAGATTTTAAAAATCGTAAGAGTTACTTTGCCAGAAGAAGAAAAGGGACAATATTCTCATAGAAATTATTTGGGTGGAATTGTCAAATTAGGTTTAAAAAGAGAAAAAGTGGGAGATATCATCGTGCAGGAACAAGGAGCAGATATTATTACATTAGAGGAATTTTCTGGCATTTTAAAACAAGAATTACCATCTTTAACTAGATTTGAAAACAGTAAAATAAATGTAGAAGAGATACAAAACTTACAAAAAAGAGAAGTAAAAGTAGAGCAAGTAAAAATTATTGTACCATCTTTGCGATTAGATAATTTTGTGTCAGATTTAGCGAGAACTTCTAGAAGTAAAGCAGTTCAAATTATGGAGCAAGAAAGAGTTTTTGTGAATGGACAAAATGAAAAGAAAGCATCAAAACAGGTGAAATTAGGAGATATTATTACCATTAGAGGTAAAGGTAGATTTGTAATTAAAGAATTTGATGGTACTACTAGAAGTGGTAGAACAGTTGTGGTAGTTGAAAAATATGTTTAATATAAAAGAAGTGTCTATGCGGGATTAGAGTAAGACACTTCTTGTTTCTTTTGTCGAAAAAAGTCGATGAGTTTTTCTTGACAAATTTTACGAATGCATTTATAATTTTATCATTAGCAGTCAATAAATTGTTAAAATTGTCAAAAGAAAGACCAACTATAAAAAGTCAAGCATTTTTTGAAAAAAATTAAAAAAATT
>CANPHV010000103.1 GCA_947573965.1 uncultured Clostridium sp. | reverse complement strand
TACAGCCAATAAGAAAGAGGCGCTAGTCTTTCAAGCACGAAGATAAACTTCAAGGGAAGAAGAGCGACACTCTATCTAAGTTACCAAAATTATATAAAAATATAACAATGGTGGCAATAGGTTTATAGGTAAAACCTACATTAAAAACCTAAATACATTATACAAGGGAAGAAAAAACATGCCAAAAAGAAAAGATATCAAAACCGTATTAGTAATTGGTTCAGGACCAATCGTAATAGGGCAAGCAGCAGAATTTGACTATGCAGGAACCCAAGCTTGTTTAGCCCTAAAAGAAGAAGGGTACAAAGTAATACTAGTAAACTCTAACCCAGCAACTATCATGACAGACACCTCCATTGCAGACAAAGTGTACATGGAGCCATTAACCATAGAATATATCGCAAAAATCATTCGTTACGAAAGACCAGACGCCATTCTTCCAGGAATTGGAGGACAAACAGGTCTAAACATTGCTATGCAATTATACAAAAAAGGTGTTTTACAAGAGTGCCAAGTAGAACTATTAGGAACTAGTAGTGAAAGTATCGAAAGAGCAGAAGATAGAGAAAAATTCAAAAGCTTATGTGAAGAATTAGGAGAGCCAGTCCTAGAGTCAATCATAGCAACTACCATAGAAGAAGGAATAGAAGCAGCCAATAAAATAGGCTATCCAGTTGTGCTAAGACCAGCATTTACCTTAGGTGGAACAGGGGGAGGCTTTGCAGACAACGAAGAAGAACTAAAAGAAACCATCAAACATGCCTTAAAACTATCTCCAGTAGGACAAGTATTAGTAGAAAAAAGCATCAAAGGGTATAAAGAAATTGAATACGAAGTAATTCGAGATAAAAATGATACCGCTATTACCGTATGTAATATGGAAAATTTAGACCCAGTTGGGGTTCATACAGGAGACTCTATTGTCGTAGCACCAAGCCAAACACTAACCAATAAAGAGTATCAATTATTAAGAGATAGCGCATTGAAAATCATTCGAGCCTTAAAAATAGAAGGAGGATGCAACGTTCAATTTGCCTTAGACCCAAACTCTTTCCAATATTACTTAATCGAAGTAAATCCACGTGTATCTCGTTCTTCTGCGCTAGCTTCTAAAGCAAGTGGTTATCCAATTGCAAGAGTATCTGCCAAAATAGCTATCGGTATGAGATTAGATGAAATTAGGCTAGCCAATACACCTGCAAGTTTTGAACCAGCCCTTGATTATGTTGTATCAAAAGTAGCAAGATTTCCATTTGACAAATTCACCTTAGCCTCTAACAAACTAAGTACGCAAATGAAAGCAACAGGAGAGGTAATGAGTGTAGGAAGAACCGTAGAAGAAAGCTTGTTAAAAGCAATTCGTTCTTTGGAAATAGGGGTATGTCATATTCAAATGGACAAATTTAACAAGAAAGAAACCGAAGAATTAATGAACTATATCCAAGACGGAACTGATGATAGAATTTATGCCATAGCGGAATTAGTCAGAAGAAATGTAGATTTAGGGTTGATTTATAATTTAACCAAAATTGATATGTTTTTCCTAGAAAAAATAAAGAACATTGTAAAAGTAGAAGAAACACTAGCCAAAAACAAAGGAAATATCGAAGTACTAAAACAAGTTAAAAAGATGGGATTTAGTGATAAATATATTGCAAAAGTCTGGAAAAAGACAGAAGAAGAAATCTATTTATTACGTAAAAAAGAAAAAATTTATCCTGTTTATAAAATGATAGACACTTGTAGTAGCGAATTTGAAAGCTATGTACCTTATTTCTATTCTACCTACGAAGAAGAAAATGAGTCTATTATCAGTAAGAAAAAGAAAATCATTGTATTAGGAGCTGGACCAATCCGAATTGGACAGGGGGTAGAATTTGACTATTCTACGGTACACGCGATACAGACAATTAAAGAAGCAGGTTATGAAGCGATTATTATCAACAATAACCCAGAAACTGTATCCACAGACTATACAACAAGTGATAAGTTATATTTTGAACCATTAACCGTAGAAGACGTTATGAATATTATTGACTTAGAAAAACCAGAAGGGGTCATTGCAGCTTTAGGAGGACAAACGGCTATCAATTTAGCAGAACCACTTGCTAAGTTAGGGGTAAAAATCATTGGAACTGATGTTAGCGCCATTGAAAAAGCAGAAAATAGAGATGCTTTTGAAAAAGTAATGAAAAAGTTAAAATTATTACAACCAAAAGGAGAAGCTGTAACCAATATAGAAGATGGAATTAGAGTAGCAGAAGAAATAGGCTATCCTGTTTTAGTAAGACCAAGCTATGTACTAGGTGGAAGAGCAATGCAAATTGTATCTAACAAAAAAGCTTTAGAAAAGTACTTAAAAACAGCAGTAGAAGTTAACACCAAACAACCTGTATTAGTCGACAAATATATCACGGGAAAAGAACTAGAAGTAGATGCGGTATGTGATGGAACAGACGTATTTGTACCAGGTATTATGGAACACGTAGAAAAAACAGGAATTCACTCAGGAGATAGTATTAGTATTTATCCAACCTTTAGTGTGAGCGAAAAAGCCAAACAAACCATATTAGATTATACCGTAAAATTAGGATTAGGAATTGGCATTGTAGGACTATATAATATTCAATTCATTGTAGATAAAAACGAAGACGTTTATGTCATAGAAGTAAATCCACGTTCTTCTAGAACAGTACCATTTATCTCAAAATCAACTGGCTATTCTTTAGCCGATATTGGAACCTTAGTTATGCTTGGCAAAACCTTGAAAGAACAAGGAATACTAGATGTGTATCCAAAAGAAAAAGAAAAATGGTATGTCAAAGCACCAGCCTTCTCATTCTCTAAATTAGCAGGATTAGATGCTTATCTATCACCAGAAATGAAATCAACAGGAGAAGCCATTGGTTATGACAAAAAGTTAACAAGAGCATTATATAAAGCATTACAATCTTCTGGAATGCGTTTGGCTAATTATGGAACCATCTTTTTAACCATAGCAGACAAGGACAAAGAAGAAGCTCTGCCATTAATCCGAAGATTTTATAATTTAGGATTTAACATAGAAGCCACAGAAGGAACCGCTAAGTTCTTGAAAAAGCAAGGAATACGAACTAGAGTCAAAAAGAAAATTAGCGAAGGCAGTGAAGAAATATTAGAATCTATGAGAAAGGGATATGTAAATTATGTCATCAACACCAAAAACATAGATTCCATTGACCAAGAAACAGATGGAGCCTTAATTAGAAGGTGCGCTGTAGAAAATAATATTCCAATTTTTACAGCACTCGATACAGTTAGCGTATTGTTAGACGTATTAGAAGAAATTACACTAGGAATTTCAACCATTGATGAATGAGACAAGAGGGACACCCCTTTTTTGTCTCATTTTTTTATATAGGTTTGTTTTAGAAAAAGTCGGAAAATGTTGAAATTTGCGATGAAAAATGCAGGTCAAAAGCTTGAAAAGAGTAATAAAATATGATTAAATAATAGATAAATTAATTCAAAGAATTTTAAAATCG
>CANPHV010000102.1 GCA_947573965.1 uncultured Clostridium sp. | reverse complement strand
TAAAAGAAGTATAATAATCAATACTTAATTATTACACTTTTATAGTACCAAAGAAGAAAGCTATACACTTACAGGATTAGAACCATTTGTAGAATATGAATTATATGTGATAGCAAAAGATAATGTAGGACAAGAAAAACAATCAGAAACAATTACATTTAATACAGGTATATATTTATATAATAATGGAGATGAATGTACTTCTGTTACTGGTGGTTGGCAAAAGATATATAAATCTGGAAATAAAACAGTAAAGCGTGCGAAATCAAGCACTCTTAATCTAACAAAAACAAGCAATTTCTTGGATTTTTATGTGAATGGAGAAGGGATTACTACTTCAACAGCTGTCGAAGGTTGTTGTGGGGGAGCAATTGGAATTGCTAATAGATTAAAAATAGAAAACTATAAATATATGAATACCAAAATCGCAGTAGGACTGGCGTTTTATAATGGAGCTTGTACATGTGGGATGGTTATGAATGACGATAATAGTTCTTATTTAGCACCGACTGAAACAGTAGTAGACTATGGATTAATTGCTTATTCGAATGGGACGAATACACCTAAAAATTTCAGGTGGGATATTTCACATTTTAAAGGACAATATAGTCCAGCTATTTATTTACAATCTAGCGAGAATTATCTGTCTTGGTCAAATATTTATGAAGTGTATTTAATAAAGTAATTGAATAAAATAAAAAAAGAATACACATAACAAGGCACTAGAAGAATATTAAGGGATTGTTTCAAAAACTACTTGACAAAATACCAAAAAAATATATAATCAAATGGAAAGAAATAAAGGAGGTAAAAAACATGAAAGCATATGTATGTAAAGTATGTGGTTATATCCACTTTGGAGAAGAGGCACCAGAAAGATGCCCACAATGTGGAGCGGGAAAAGACAAATTTGAAGAAAAGAAACAAGAAGCAGGAGCAAACCAATACGTAGATGAGCACATAATAGGTGTAGCAAAAGGATTAGATGAAGAAGTAGTAAAAGGATTAAAAGACAACTTCATGGGAGAATGTACAGAAGTAGGAATGTACTTAGCTATGAGTCGTCAAGCCGATAGAGAAGGTTATCCAGAAATAGCAGAAGCCTTCAAAAGATATGCTTGGGAAGAAGCAGAACATGCTGCTAAATTTGCAGAACTATTAGGAGAAGTAGTTTATCCAGACACAAAGAAAAACGTATCTTTAAGAGCTGAAGCAGAATGTGGGGCTTGTAAAGGAAAAAAAGAATTAGCAACTAGAGCAAAAGAATTAGGATATGATGCTATCCATGACACAGTTCATGAAATGTGCAAAGATGAAGCAAGACATGGAAGAGGATTTGAAGGTCTATTAAAAAGATATTTCTAAAAAAATATAGGAAGAGCCATAAGGAACTTAAGCCTTTGGCTCTCTTATATTTTTGTATTTCCTTGCTTTTTATTATTTTCTATATTACAATGTAAAAAAGGAGAAACATAAGAATGAGTAGAAGAATAACTTTAATCAGTTTGTCAGAAAAAAAGGAACTTAAGAAAATAGAAAACTTAATAAATATAATTGAGGAAAAAACTTGTAAAGTACCCTATGGAATTGATGATGAAAAAAGAGAAGAAATAGACAATTTGCCCTATCATTTCACTATTTTTGCAACAAAAAAAGAAAATCAAGAAAAAATATTAAAGATAGCCAAGACAATTAATGTGAGTGAAATACAACTAAAAATAGAGGATATTAAGATTAAGGAAGCAAGTCAAGAAAGCTATTGTTTGTATTTATCCATAGAAGAAAATCAAGAAATCAAAGCGTTATAAGGGATTTTCTATAAGGAATTTCCAGAGGAAAAGTATAACCCAGATAATTTTATTTTTCATATGACGTTAGAGATTAATAAGGATTATGAGAAAGTTTTAAAACTACAAAATAGGTTAAAACAAAATTTTAAGCCGTTCTTTTTTAAGTTTAGTAAATTAGCATTGTTCGATTATCCAGGAGAAATGATAGAAACAATTGAATTTTAACAAAAAGTGTGCCAAAAAGGTCCGTCCCTACTGGACCTGTGACACTATTTTAATTGAATAAACTTATCGTAAAATTCTGGGATTTGTTTTTGCAAACGAATTGGTTTTAAATTGATATCGGTAAAGCAGTGTTTCGTTTCGCCAGTGAAAATCAAATTGCCAGTTTTTTTGTTGGTTATTTCATAGCCCATTGTTAAACGAACACCATTAAAATCTTTTACAAATGGTTTGATTTGGATAATATCATCAAAGGTAACATGTAATTTATAATTACAATTAACCCCAAGAACAGGTATCATAACGCCTTGTGCTTCAAAAGCAGAGTAGGGCATACCAGCAGCGTCTAACATATGACAACGAGCCTCTTCTAAAAAACGAATATAATTTGAGTGATGAACAACTCCCATTCGGTCAGTTTCATAATAATTAATTCTTCTATCAAAAGTAAAGTTCAAGTTAATCGCATCCTTTCCAATTATATTATAGTGAAAAGAAATGTGCTTGTCAAATGTTGCAAAAAGAGACATAAAGTAGTATAATTAATATTATGAAAATCGCAATAAGCTCCTAGTTATAGGAGTAAGAAATAAAAGGAGGGGAAGAAATGATCCAGTTAAATGAAAAAAAGCCGGATTTTTTGGCGATATTAATCGTCGAAGGAAGAAAAAGAGACATATTTAGGCCGTTAGGTCGGGAAAATTTTATAACGAAAGTTAAAAATATTTCAGATTTGACTGCAAGGTATGAGGCAATGATGACGCTAGATTGCCTCATAAACGGAAGGAAGGTAGAGGTCAAGGACAGAGAAATAAATCTCTATTCTTCCAATAAAGTATTTCGTCCAGTCTGGACGATAACCAATAACCCAGAACTGGTTTCTCTGCTTGAGGAATTAGTTCGTTAGCCCAAAAAAATAAAAAGTCATTCAATCGCAAGAAAGAATGGCTTTTTACTATTTAAAATTAATTTCTTCTCTTTCCAAAAATAGAAAGAATACGTAAAAAGATATTGATAAAATCTAAATACAATTGCATAGCACAATAAATATGAATTTTATCATTATCGATGGAAGGCTCTTCTTGTAAAAGCTTTATCTTATTAATATCATAAATCGTAACACCAAAGAACAAAGCTAGAATTAGCCAATCTAAGATAAGTTCAAAGGTATCATTTTTTAAAATAAAAAGATTAATAAGCAAAGCAGAGATGCCAAATAAATAGATAATAGAAGATAGTTCAAAGGCAACAAAAATGACAGATAAAGTAACACCATTAATCATAGAGTACACAAAATATAAAATACCTACAACAATCGGTGGCATTTTCTTAAATAAAAGACTAAAGGCGAAAACTACCACTAATTCAAGCACTAACAAAATGTTGAAATAATCTCCTACAATAATGTCTATAAATAAGCCAGAAGCATAGGTGTACCATGCAATAATTCCAGAACCTAATAAGCCTAAAAACATCCAAAAGAAAGTTTTTCCGAATAACTTGTTTTGAACAGTAATTTCTTCGTTCATAAGAATTCCTCCTCTCTATTATAAATTATACCGATAAAATGTAAATAATACAACACGAAATGAAAATTTTTTATTGATAAAAAAGTAAAAATATGATACATTAATGTCGTAATAAGAAGAAAAGACGAAAGAGGAAAAAATGACCAAGAGTGGGGATAGAAATGAAAAAGGAGAAATAGTTTGAAAGAAAAATTTATAAAAATAAAACCAAAATAATAGAAAAAGGGC
>CANPHV010000101.1 GCA_947573965.1 uncultured Clostridium sp. | reverse complement strand
TTGCAAAGTCTTAGTAAAAGCATACAATAAGATGGCAGATTGGTGTTATCAAAAATTAGATAAAAACAATATGGTTTTGATACAAGGCGAATTAAACACTAAGATGGAAATTGTAATGAAAGGGATTAAGCAAATCTTATAAGAAAAATCCATAAAAACTATGGATTTTTTTTCTATTTATGGTATAATAAACTCACCTGATTTTTGGGGAGGATGTTAAAAATGGCATATAAAAATTATTATAAAATATTAAACTTGGAAACAAGCCATGTTTCCATTGAAGAAATAAAAGTTGCTTATCGACAAGCTGCTAAGAAATATCACCCAGACTTAAACGTAGGAGATAAATTGGCAGAAGAAAAAATAAAGGATATCAATGAAGCTTATAGAACTTTATCTGTTCCAGCTTCAAAAAGAAAATATGACAGAATTTGGAATTCTCGTTTTGGAAGAAATGAGAAAGCTTTTTCAGGCAAAGGAGAAAAAGCAAGTATTATTAATATGTTTATCGGAAATACCCAGAGCGAAGAAGGAAAACCTAATATAGCAAAAGAGATAGTAAAGGGAGAGAACATAGAAACAGAAATTGGCATTAGCATACAAGAAGCCTTTTATGGAAAAGAAAAAATGATATCATTAAAAACCATGGAAGGAAAAATAAAAAATATTGTAGTTGCAATTCCACAAGGGATTAAAAATGGAGAAAAAATCCGATTAATAGGGCAAGGTAAGCCAGGAGAAAATGGAGGAAAGAGTGGCGACTTATTAATAAAAATTAATATTGAGGATAGCAAACCTTTTAAATTAAAAGGAAGTGACCTATATACGGATTTGTTATTAACACCATGGGAAGCAGCTTTAGGAGCTAGAACCAATGTTAATTCGATTGATGAAGAAACAAAAATCTATATTCCCCAAGGGATACAAAGTGGAGAAAGAATTAAAATACCAGGAAAAGGGTATAAAGATGGAAATGGAATGCGTGGAGATTTAATAGCAGAAATTAAAGTAGTAGTACCAAAGAATTTAACAGAGCAAGAACGAAAAATGTTTGAAAAATTAAATGAAATATCAAAATTTAATCCAAGAAGTGAACAAGTACTATAATTTACATAAATTTCGTATTGACAAAATGCCTAAAATTGGCTATAATTAATTATAGTGTTGTAACAAAAGAAGAACTATGGATTAAGAAACATAGAAATGGGGGAGAAAAATGGATACGTTAGAAGGAAAAAGCTTTAGTATCACAGATCCACAAGGAGTAAACACAGTAATATATCAAATTAACAAAACAGAAAAAGAATTTTTAAAAGATTCACCAAAATACACACTACAAAGATTAGATTTCATGGAAGAATTTCGCGGAGAAATGAAAAGGAAGACTTTTTTTGTTGACAATCCATCTAAAGATGAAGACCAATTAGTAATCTTATCTTTTGGAACCGATAAGGTTGTAGTTAATATGGCGTTGTTACAAGACGACGAAGTATCAATTTGTAAAAAACCAATACCACTTAAATTTGATAATTTATACCAAGAGAATGAATACGAAGTAAAGGATTTTAAATACACACCGAATTTGAAAAGACCAATCTGTATTATAGACCCAGAAACAACAGAAGAGATAAAGCCAACACTTTATTTTGATGAAGAAACAAATGAAGTAAAAGGAAAATGTAAGTTAAAACCGTATAAATCTTATTTTGCCTTTGAAATTAGAGACAAGAAAGAGAATTAAGGAGGATTGTAAAAATGAGTAAATTAAGAAGTGGGGATAATCCATGTCCATATATGGGAGCTATGAAAGCAGATGAAAAAGGAAGGGTAACGATACCACCTAAAAAATACACAATTGGAGTAGCACCATTCGATGTAAGAAATGATGTTATGAAATTACCTAAAGTAGATAAATATTCTTACAAAGAAATTAATGGAAAAGTATATAGAGTAAGTGAAAAAGGAATTGAATATCCACCAATTACTAAAGCACAGTTTGAAGAGATTAAGAGAGCACACGAAGAATTTTTTGGAAAAGACAAAGAAGACGGAATGGAACACTAATATAACACTACAAAAGAGTAGGTGATTTTATGAATTATAAAATAGAAGGAGCAATCCGAAGAAACAGAAAGAATTTTATTATATTTGCTATACTATGGATATTTATAGCCATAGTATTTGTTTCGCCTTTCGCTTATAGTTCTTATGTAGCAGGACTTGAAGGGCAATTTAATTTAGAGGTATTTTTTAAAACTTTTGGAGAAAGCATCGGAAAACCATTGCAAACTTTTGGAAATGTATTTTCACAAGGAGCAGGAGGAAGCTATTTTTCAACTTTATTAGTGGTAACGATATTTTATTCCTTATTTTTCTTCATTGGTTTTGTAAGGACAGCACCTAAGAATGAATATTCTGATATTGAACATGGATCAAGTGATTGGAGCCAACGAGGAGAACAATATCAAATATTAAATCGAAATAAAGGGATTATATTAGCAGAAGATAATTACTTGCCAGTCGATAAGCGAGGAAACGTCAATGTATTAGTCGTAGGACGGTTCAGGTTCTGGTAAATCAGCATCTTATTCGATTCCAAATGCTTATCAATGTTTAGGTTCTTATGTATTTACAGATCCTAAAGGAGAATTATATGACAGAACAGCAGGCTATCTAAAAGAACAAGGTTATGAAATTAAAGTACTAAATTTAGTAAGACCACAATATAGTGATGGCTACAATCCATTAATGCATATATCTTCTGAATTAGACGTTGACGTTATTGCCAATACCGTAGTAAAAGGACAAAAATCAGAGAGTGGTTCTTCAGACCCTTATTGGGATGATATGGCAGAAATGTTATTGAAGGCATTGATTTATTATTTAATTGCTACAAGACCAGAAGAAGAACAAAACTTAGCTAGCTGTGCGGAATTAGTAAGAGCCGCAAATAATAAAGGTGGCAGTAACTTATTGACTGAATTAATTAGCCAATTACCTTATGACCATCCAGCTAGAATGTATTATAAATCGATTGAAATTGCACCAGAAAAAACATATGGTTCTATCTTGAGTTCATTGCAATCAAAATTAGGAAAATTCGATTCCAAAGAAATTGCAGAATTAACCTCAACAGATACCATAGATTTTGAAGAGATTGGAAATAAAAAGACAGCGGTATACGTTATATCATCTGATACACATACTGCCTACGACTTTTTGTTAACAATATTCTTTGCTCAAATGATACAACAATTATATGACCATGCAGACCAAAATGGTGGAGCCCTAAAAGAACAAACTTTTTTTATCTTAGATGAGTTTGCAAACATTGGAAAAATACCTGACTTTGATAAAAAAATATCAACCTCAAGAAGTAGAAAGATATCTTTTAGTGTTATTTTACAAAATATAGACCAATTAGAAGCGGTTTATGAAAAATCTTATGAAACTATCATGGGTAACTGTGATACACACGTATTTTTAGGAAGTAACTCTTATAAAACAGTAGAGTATTTCTCGAAAGCCTTAGGGGAAAAGACGATTGAAAGAGATAGCGTATCCATCAACCGAGATAGACAAAACTGGAAAACAGGAAAATCCGTATCTGACCAAGTAATGGCAAGAGCCTTAATGACACCAGACGAACTTCGTAGAATGGACAATGACGATTGTATTATCTATGAAAAAGGAATTAAGCCAGTAAAAGCAAAGAAATTTTATTACTTTAAACATCCAATGGCAAGAAAGATGAAACCATTAGAGATTAGCCATAATGATATTGGAGAAAAAGATAGAGGTGTATGGAGAAAATATAACCCATATAATCCTTATGTAGAAGAAAAAGATAATAATAAGGCAGTTGAAAACTTAAAAATAGAATCGTTAGATGATTTATTTGAAGATGAGTTGCTACCAAAAAAGGAAGAAGCAAAAGTAACGACACCAAGTCCAGAAGTAAGCATGCCAGAAATCAGTAGCAAGCCAGAGAGTAGTGTTTCGGCAAAATCAACACCAACTTTAGATTTAAATGATTTTAAAGAGGAAGAAGCGCCAATGCTACCACAAGATGATGATATGTATGATTTACAAAAAGAGTTAGAAGCAAAATTTGATGAATTATTTGGACCACTTGATTAATAGAATAGTGCCAGAGGGGACGGACCTTTTTGGCACTATTTTATTATAGGAAAGTTCTATTTTTTAATAAAAAGAATGCAAAAATAAAAGGCATAA
>CANPHV010000100.1 GCA_947573965.1 uncultured Clostridium sp. | reverse complement strand
CAGATGTTTGTTATTACATCTGGGCTTTTGGATTTACAAACAAAGTCTTATGATTACTATAAATAACCATACCAGGTTTAGCCGCCCTTGGTTTCTTTACAAACTTAACTTCACAAATATCTACTGGCACATTCGAAGAATTTTTTGCTTTACTATGAAAAGCGACAATCTCAGCACAACGAACTAAAATACTATCATCAGGAACTTGATTTTGAGGTAATTGCAAAATTGCATGACTTCCATGAATATCTTTCGTATGTAACCATAAGTCGGACTTCTTAGCATATTTTAAAGAAAGATAATCATTTTCTTTGTTGTTTCTCCCAACCAATAAAGTATAACCATCAATGGTATATTTTAAAGGATTAAAAGACACAGTTTTATTTTTAGTAAAAGAAGATTTCTTTATTTTTGCTTTTTTTGAATTTTTCGTTTTTTCCGTTCTTTCTTTAAAAATCACATTTTCTGAAATTTCTTCAAAGATTTCAGAGACTTCTTCTAAGCAAGAACAATTTTCTAGTTCATAAACAATACTTTCAATATAATTCAATTCTTGTAGCGTTTCTTCTTTTTGTACACTTACAATGGCTAATGTATTTTTTAATTTATGATATTTTTTAAAAAAACGTTTTGCATTAATAGCAGGAGAATATCTACTATCTAGTGGAATTGTTATTTGTTGACCATCATAATAATTATCAAGTGTAATTTCTTTTAAGTTTTCATTTGGAACTTGATATAAATTAGCCGTCAGCAATTCTCCATACAATTTATATTTTTCCATATCCTTACAAGAACTTAGTTTTTCATCAATATTGGAAAGGCGTTTTTTATATTTTTTTAGACTTTCCAAAATCATTTTTAAAATACTATCACGATAACTTTTAAATTCTGCCCTGCTTTCCTTTTCATGGTAGAAATCATCGATAAAAAAGTTTAAACAGAAAGAAGAAGTATTGTCAGAAGAAGGCACTAAAAAATAATCTTTTTTTTCATCTTCTATGGTTTCAAATTTTAATAATCCACTATCAACTCTATGAATAATATCTTGTAAATAGTCATATAGTTTTTCTAAATTGTTTGTATGGAAGCTATCGATTTCAAGCTTTTTTAAAGTTGCTTCTATAAAGCTTTTGCTAATACCATTATAAGTATTGTAAATGTTATCGAAACTAGAGACTTTTTTAGAAAAGTCTTGGAAATTGGTACAAGTTAGAAAGTTCTCTTTCGAAGTAGTAGGATAAGTGTATTTAACATGAGGAATAATACTTCTGTTACTTTCTTCGTTGTTAATATGTCGCAAACTATCAATAATATAATTTTGTTCGTCTAGTAAAATGATATTGCAATGCTTTCCCATTAATTCAATAATTAATCTTTTCGAAATAATATCATCGACATCATCAAAACCTTCAAAGTCAATTATCACTAATCTTTCTAAATCATTGGTAATGACATTTTTTATGTGTAAACCTAATAAATGCTTACGAAGAACCATACAAAAGTTAGGAGCAACTTTTGGGTTTGGTTTTGGATGAGTGGTTAAATGAATGCGGTAATGTGAAGGGTCAATACAAATATTTAATAAGTAGTTGGTTCCTTCCTTATAAAAACCTAATAAAATGTTGTTTTTGTTAGGTTGAAATATCTTGTCTATTCTTGCTGTAGTAAGTTGTTGGAGTTCTGAACTAATTGCTTTTGTTACAATTCCATCAAATGCCATGGTTTCACTTCCTTTTCAAGAGGGATTATATCATATTTAAAGAAAAGAGAAAAGACCCCCTAAAGAGTCTTATATCTTTCCTCCAAATAAGCGACAGCGTCGCTAATTGCTAACCGGTCCAGAGGGTCTGAAAAAGAGCAAACAGGTCGAATTGCATCGAAACGATAATCCGTCTTGTCAAAAATATTTCCATAATATCCGATAAGTTCGGTGACTACATTGTCACCTTTTTTTAAGACGAAATAATCCTCTTCTTTCTCATCGTTGCTAATGCAATACAGTTGTCCGCCTCTCTGGAATTTTTTGTTGATGTCAATTTTCATAGGGATACCTCCTGCCATATGGCACTGATTAATAGTTACACAAGGCTAAAAGCCTATGTGCTTATTATACCACTATTTACATAAAAAAGCAAATAAAATATGGCAATCGCTTAAAAAACTTCTACATATTGAAAATACTCAATTCTTATTTTTTAGTAAAAATTTAAAACCTTGATTTTTCTAAGGTAAAAAATTTTTAAGCGATTGCCATACAAATAAAAAATCACTTGCCTAAAAAAAAATAAAAGTGTATAATGTAGAAGAAAAGAAAGGGGATAAAAATGAAAAAAACAATCATCTATCTTATTTTTTGGATAGCAAGTATCTGGATATTAAGTACCCAAGTACAAGCATCTTCAAGTGACTTATTCCTAAATCACTTAGACTTCCAAGCACAAATTGCCCAAGATGGAAGTATGAAAGTAACCGAAAAATGGAATATTAAAATAAGAGATACCAATACATTGTATAAAACATTTAAAATAGACAAAAACAAATATACAAGCATTAGTAATGTAGAAGTAGTAGACATTACCAATGGTAATGAACAAATATTAAAAAAGCAAGATAAATGGGGATATCATTTACCAAAGGGAAACTATTTTGGCGGAAAAAATGAAGACAATCAATTTGAAATTGCATGGGGAGTGGGACTAGAGGATAGAACAGCCACTAAAGTGTATCGTATTACCTATGAAGTAAAAGATGCCATTGCAAAATTTAGCGATTATGCAGAATTATACTGGCAATTTGTAGGACAAGACTTTGAAATTGATGCTAAAAACATAACAGGAACGATACTTTTACCAAATGCTGTGGAGAATAAAGAAGAAATTAAAGTTTGGGGACATACCGAGGACTTAAATGGAGAAATCTATGTAGTGGATACAAATAGAATAGAATTTAATATAAATCAATTTCGAGCAGGAAGATATGTAGAGGTACGAAGTTTATTTCCTACCCAAATGATAACCATATCAAACAGAGGAGAAAGCAAGGAAAGACTAGAAGAAGTCATCCAAGAAGAAACTAAATGGGCAAACGATGCAAATCGAAGAAGAGAAATGCAAGAAACAACTAAAAAAATGGTAAGCATAGCAGTTAATGTAATCGCCATTGGATTAAGCATTTTAGGAATAAAATCTATCCTTAAAAATAGTAAAAAGATAAAAACAAAAGAAAAATTAAAACCAACGCAAGAGATAGTATATTATCGAGAAATCCCAAGAGAAGATACTACACCAGCAGAAGCAGTAGCATTATTAGAAAAGCAAGTAGGAAGTATGAATAATAGTATCCAAATAGGAAGAATATTTTCAGCCACCTTATTGGATTTAAGTGTAAAAAAGATAATTGATTTTGAAGTAAATGAAAAAATCATAACCATAAGAATATTAGAAGAAAATCCATCAAAACTACTTAATAGTGAAAAAGCTATTTTCCAATTTCTAAAACAAGCCTGCGAAAAAACAGGAGGACAAATTACAACAAAAGAGTTAGAAAAATATATTAGAAAATCAGCTAGTAAAATTGTAAAGTTAAGTGATAAAATTGACAAAGAAACGGAGCAAGCTTTATACCAGAAAGAATTAGCCGATAAAAAAGAAAACGAAGAAAGAGCGAATATAATTGTCTATCTTACTTTTTCTGCTATTGCATTCCTATTCTTAATCGTTATTTTTATAACGCTAATGTCTACTAAAATGAAGCCATTTGGCATAATACCACTAGCCATTACAACACTAATACAATTAATTGTATTTTCTATATTGCTAAGTAAAATAAATGTACTAACTCAAAAAGGAGTAAATGAAAATGCTAAATGGAAAGGCTTAAAAAAATATATGCAAGACTTTTCAATGCTGGACAAAAGAGAGATACCAGAAGTCGTAATATGGGAAAAGTTTTTAGTATATGCTACTGCATTTGGTATAGCAGATAAAGTTTTAAAACAATTAAAAATGGTGTATCCTAATATAGAACAAGAATTTAACACAAATCATTATGGCTATATGTATTTAATGTTACACACCAATTTTTCGAATAGCTTTTCAAATGCTATTACCACTTCAATGTCAACTGCCTATTCATCAGCCACAGGAGGTGGAGGAGGTTTCTCTGGCGGTGGCGGAGGCCGGACGGAGGACGGCGGCGGAGGCGGCGGAAGATAACCGTTTCCTAAAAGAAAAAACAAAAGATAGACCAACTATAAAAAGTCAAGCATTTTTTGAAAAAAATTAAAAAAATTTTCAAG
>CANPHV010000099.1 GCA_947573965.1 uncultured Clostridium sp. | reverse complement strand
AACTCCCTTCATTAATTTTGTCCATTTTAAACCTTTTTTTTTTCCAATTGCCTTGGGCTCTCGGGGTCCTTTAAATTTTCAAAAAATTTTTAAAAAATCACACGTCCCCATTGCCCCCTTGAACATTATCTAATGAAATTAGTTGCTACTACTGGCTCATTTTTTGGTAATTCAATTCCAGCTTTTTTGCCTGCTTCTATGGATTTTAACAACCACGCCATATTGTTTCCTAAGGTTCTCATTGTTTGCATTCCTTCTTCGTCTTTTGCTACTTCTTCTGGCTTCGTTCCATGCACCATATTCCAGTATTGTGACGATACAATTGGCATATTGCTAATCCCAAAATATTTATTCACTTCATCTAATGTGGCTGTTGCCCCACCTCTTCTACAACTCGCTACTGCTGCAGCTGGTTTGTTGCTAAATAAGTTCCTTCTGCCATAAAAAACACGATCCATAAAAGAAGATAACATTCCTGAACTTGCTGCAAAGTGAACTGGTGTACCAAAAATAAAACCATCTGTTTCTGGTACTTTTGCTAAAAATTCATTCACTTTATCTTGTAAGAAGCATTGTCCTGTTTTTAAACAACTCCCACACCCAATGCAACCTGCTACTGGCTTATTTCCTAACCAAAACATTTCGGTTTCTATTCCATTTTTTCTTAGACTTTCTGCTACCTCTTTTAAAGCAGTATCAGTACAACCTTTTTCATGTGGACTTCCATTTACTAAAATTACTTTCATTTTTCTTTTTCCTCCTATCCTTTCTTAATATTATTTTTTAACCTCTAATTCTATTACCACAATGAAGAATAATAATGAGCTGATCAATTGTTGTATCGGTAAAATCTTTGACTTTCCTATACAATGAAAGAACACTTTTGTTTTCCTATGATGAATCCAAAAGTGTTTTCTCTCTATTTTATTACGGTTATCTTGCTGTTCCCATATATAATAAACTTGATAATTTTGAAATCGGCATCGTTTGTAACCATACCGTTCCTGGCCCCTCCAATGTTGTTAAAAATAGCCCTTCTCCACCAAAAACAATATTTTTCACACCTTTTACTGTTTCGATATTTAATTGCACATCTTTTGTCATAGCTGCCACATATCCATTATCAACTTTTAATTTTTCTCCTGCTTGTAGCTCTCTTTTTACAACAGAACCATCAATTTCTAAAAATACTTTTCCAGGTCCTGTTATTTTTTGCATAATGAAACCTTCTCCTCCGAAGAATCCAGCACCTAATTTTTTACGAAATTGCATCGCAATATCGACTGTATTTTCAGAACAAAGAAATGCACGTTTTTGAGCAATAATGGTCTCTCCTTCTTTTAAATCAAATTCTAATATTTGTCCTGGAAAGCAAGAAGAAAATCCAATTTCCACGTCATCTTTTTCTGCTGTATAAACGTTCATAAATAATGACTCACCTGCAAATGCTCTTCCAATTCCTTTCATAATGCCACCATTGGTAGTAGTTTTCATTCCAATTCCACTGTCCATCCAACTCATACCACCATTTTCTGTTAAGATAGATTCTCCTTTTTTCAATTTGCAAATAACTGCTGGTAATGTTTCTCCAATTATTTTTGTTTCCATTTTTATTCCCCCTTATTTTTTCTGTTCTCTATTATATACCTTTTTTCTCCATAATTCAACATTTCAATAAGATTTTAGTTTCGACTTTTTGCAAGTGTGGGTTATAATATATCATTTTTGCAACACTGCGTAAGCGACCAAACGAGCAAAGCGAGTGCGATTGGAGCAACATACAGATGAAAATTTGATTTTGTATGTTGCGACACACAAAGTGTAAAAAATGATATATTATAATCCACACTTGCAAAAAGTCGAAACTTGAACTTAATAAGAGAATTTTTTTTTAAATATTCTTAATATTTTTCTTTTTGAAAGCAATAAAAGTTGGTATTAGCATAGCAACAAAATATAAGCTACATATTATAATTGAAAATCCTAATGTCAAGCCTTCCATGGTTGGTAATTTACCAAATAAATATTCTTTGAAATCCCAATTTAAGCTAACAAAAAACTTCATAAATTCTACTTTGTATTGAATAACTAACATATTAATCATATCAGCTGACATATATCCCAACAGTGGTATGGCTATTGCTACTGCACTATTCGTAAATAAAGTACTACAAGAAAAGGCAAGTGTTGCTAGCAATATAAGTTTTGGTAATTGGGTTAAAATTTCAATTCCTAAATACGTAAATATAGGAATGTTTTCTAAGCTTTGGGTGTCAAAATTATATTGTAGAATAGGTACGGATAAGCTATTCCATCCAAAGATAATGCCTCCTACTATCAATTCCATTATTACCACTACTGCAATAGAAAATAGTATCATAATCAAAACAGTAATAAATTTGGCAAGTAATATTTTTCTTCTGTCATAAGGTTTTACTAACAACAGTTTAATGGTTCCTTTGTTGAATTCTTCACTTACAATCGTTCCTGCTATCATAACTATCATAACAATGATAAATAAACCATATTCATTAAATAAATTTTTTAAAATACCTCTTACGTCATTTGATTTATTAATGTCTACATTATTTTCTATGATATATCGACTGATTTCTCTTTTTTCGATACTCTCATTCTTGTCTTGCTTTCCTGCATAGTCTAATTCTTGTGTATTGCTTTCCCTATTGATTACATTTTTTGCTTCGCTTTGATAAGTATTTAATGCTTTGTTTCTGAAGTCATTTCCATATGAGATATCTTTATCCATTCGAATTTGAGCTACTTCCTCGTCTACTTTTGCATTTTGAATTCCTATTTCTAAGGATTGTAATTCTTGCTTATCCTCTGTTTTCGCTTTTTGTTCTTCTAAATTTTTTAATTTTGTTTTCGCTTCTTCTAAGTCATTTTTCGCAAAATATCGCCAATCTCCTTGGTCTAGCTTTGTAAGAGTTTGGTTGATTTCTTCTTCTATTTTAGCTACTTTTTGACTGTCTTTATTTTCTCCATACAAATAGGTATTTCTTTCACTAATTTGACTTCCTACTTGTTCTGATAAAACGCTTCTTTGCCAACTATTTGCTTCATATTTTTGTTTCATGTCATAAATATCTAATGTTGTTTTCAAGTCAATATACATTTTGGTATCACTTGGTTTATTCGGGTCTAGTTTTGCAATTTCCTCTTTGTTATATTGGATATAAGTATCACTATATTCTTCGTAGTTTCCTGTATAATAGAAAAATTTATAGATGCAGTTTGTTAAAATAACAAAAGCTAAAATGACAAATAAAGTAATATATATACTTTTCTTTTTAAAAATTTTGATTAATTCATTTTTCATTAATCTACTCAATGTTATTCCCCCCTGTCTTTTCAAAAAATGCTTGTTCTAACGATTTTTCTTCTGTTTTTACTTCATAAATTTTAATTTGATTTTCTACTAGTTTTTCAATAATTTCTGGTACTTTTTCTTTTGGAATATCTAATTTAAATTGCTTTTTGTTAATACCAACCGCTTCTGGTAATAATTCTTTTGCTCTTTTATTATCGTCTACCTCAAATATCTTATATTGTTTTCCTGCTTCTTGCTTAATTCCTGAAATATCACTTGTCTCAATGATTTCCCCATTTTTAATAATACAAACTTTGTTACATAGTGTATCTAACTCAGCTAAATTATGACTAGAAATCAAAATTGCCATTTTCTCGTTTTTAGCCAAATCTAGTAATAATTCCCTCATCTCTTTAATTCCTTCTGGGTCTAATCCATTGGTAGGCTCATCTAAAATCAATAAATCTGGTTTATGCAAAATCGCTTGTGCAATTCCTAATCTTTGCCTCATTCCCAAAGAGTATTTAGAAACTTTGTCCTTTATTCTATTTTCTAACCTTACTAATTTGACAACTTCATCAATTCGTTTGGTGTCAATTTTAGGATATAAGTTGGCTATCAACTTTAAATTTTCAAATCCTGATAAATACATATATAAATCTGGATTTTCTACAATAGCTCCTACTTTTGCAATTGCTTTGGTAAACTGCTTTTCAATATCATAACCATTAATCGTAACCTTTCCTTGTGTAATATTTTGCAACCCTAATATTAACTTAATCGTAGTTGTTTTTCCTGCTCCATTGGGTCCAATAAATCCCAAAATGTCTCCTTCTTTCATAGCAAAAGATACATTTTTTAAAATTAACTTTTTACCAAATTTTTTGCTTAAATTCTCGCATTTTAAAATTGTCTTTTCCATTTCTTCCCCCTTCTTTTAGCTGGGAGCATTGGGGACGGTTCTTTTCCGACATTTTTATATTGGCGATACATTCCCTTACAAAAATT
>CANPHV010000098.1 GCA_947573965.1 uncultured Clostridium sp. | reverse complement strand
ATTGAAGGATTATAAAAAAGATAAAAAAATTGCCTACATTTACTTGACACATACATTATGTCGTTTTTTTTTGAATAATACTTGACAAATCCGCAAATACTGTGTAAAATAATTATCAAAATAAAAAATCATACGTTTGTACAATGAAAGCCTTTAGAAGTTACTTAATAGAGAATAAGGGTCACTGGCTGTAAGCCCTTAAAGTTCAACCTAAAATAAGCGAAACACATTGGAGTATTTTAAATAAAGTGGAAAATTATTTGATTTTCAAGCTGGGTGGTACCGCGGAAAAAGTTATTTCGTCCCTGCATTTAAATGCAGTGGACGTTTTTTGTTCTTCCTATTAAAAACAATAACATTCACTGCTAAAAGAAAGGAATGTGATGAAAATGAAAGAGTATCGAACATGTACTTGCAACGAAATTAGTTTAGAGGAGGTAGGAAAAAAAGTCAGAATTGCTGGATTTGTTCAAACAATTCGTGATTTTGGTGGGCTTGTTTTCCTAGACATTCGTGATATGTATGGCATTACCCAAGTCGTAACTTCTGGAAAAGAAGAAGACGTCGACTTTGCTTCCCATATCCCCTTAGAATCCTCTGTAACAGTCTATGGAGAAGTCAAAAAAAGAGAGGAAGAAACCATTAATCCAAAATTAAAAACTGGTTTGGTGGAAATCCGTATCGAAGAAATTACTATACTAGGAAAAAGAACGAAAAATCTACCTTTTGAAATTAACGCTGACCAAGAAATTAGAGAAGATTTGAGACTTCAATATCGTTATTTAGATTTAAGAAATGACAAACTAAAAAATAACTTAATGTTAAGAGCTAACGTCCTTCAATTTTTAAGAAATGAAATGATAGAGCAAGGTTTCTTAGAAGTGCAAACTCCCATTCTAACAAGTTCTTCCCCAGAAGGTGCTAGAGATTATTTAGTTCCTAGTCGATTACATGCTGGAAAATTTTATGCCTTGCCACAAGCGCCACAACAATTCAAGCAATTACTTATGGTTTCTGGGATTGACAAATACTTTCAAATTGCACCTTGCTTCCGCGATGAAGACGCTAGAAGTGACAGAGCACCTGGAGAATTTTATCAATTGGATATGGAAATGGCCTATGCCACACAAGAAGACGTTTTCCAATCCATCGAACCAGTTATTTACCATACCTTTCAAAAATTCTCTTCCAAAAAAATAAACACCTATCCTTTTCCAAGAATTTCTTATCAAGAGGCAATGCTTAAATATGGAACCGATAAGCCAGACCTAAGAAACCCTTTAGTCATAATTGATTTATCTGCATTTTTTAACAAATGTACCTTTAAGCCTTTTATCAATCGAACGGTTCGAGCTATTCGTGTTAAAGGTCATTTATCCAAAGGCTTTCATGAAAAAATGCTACAATATGCTATTCATATTGGTATGAGTGGTCTTGGTTATTTAGAAGTACAAGAAGATTTAAGTTTTAAAGGTCCTATTGATAAATTTATTCCAGATGATTTAAAACCTGAATTGTTGAAATTAGCTAATTTAGAAAAAGAAGACACCATTTTCTTTATCGCAGATAGCAAAAAAAGAGCGAGTGAATTAGCAGGTCAAATTAGAAGCGAGCTTGGAAAAAGATTAAATCTAATCGACCAAAATTGTTTTTCCTTTGTTTGGATTGTAGATTTTCCAATGTTTGAAGAAGATGAACAAGGAAACTTAACCTTTAGCCATAACCCCTTTTCTATGCCACAGGGTGGATTATCTGCATTAGAAAATAAAAATCCACTAGACATTTTAGCTTATCAATATGACTTAGTTGTCAATGGCATCGAACTGTCTTCTGGTGCTGTTCGAAACCATTGTATTGATATTATGTTAAAAGCATTCACTATGGCAGGTTACACCGAAGAAGAAGTAAAATCAAAATTTGGTGCTTTATATAGCGCCTTTCAATTTGGTGCTCCACCGCACGCTGGTATTGCACCAGGTATTGATAGAATGCTTATGCTCTTAAGCAACGCTGAAAATATTCGTGAAGTTATCGCTTTTCCTCTTAATAGTAAGGCACAAGATTTAATGATGGGCGCTCCTAGTCAAGTAAAACGCGAACAATTAAGAGATATTCATATTCAATTAAATTTAAAGTAGATTCCTTGAGATATCTAGATAGAGCCAGAGGGGACGGACCTTTTTGGCTCCCTCTGGCTTTCTACTTTTTCTTTTTTCGATTGTCTTCGAATTCTTCCCATGACTTACTAAACTCATGTTTTGCAAATGTTTCTTTTAAACCTGTTATCTGTTTTAATCGAATAATTTCATCTAATTCCATCCCTAAATGTTCTGAAATTTCCCTTTCTGACCAACCTTTTTGTGTTAATGTTAAAACAATGTGCGACATGTCAATAATTTGATGGGTTCCTCTTGCACGATTATGGCGAATGGTACTTGCCATACGATTTTCTAAATCTTTATCAATTGTTACAATTGGAATTTGTTTTAAATGGAAATATTCCTTGGCACAACGGTAACGGTGAAATCCATCTACTACAATATACCTATCGTTTTCTTTGTCATAATATGCCACAATTGGCTGTGTATAACCATCTTCCTCAATTGAGTGTTTTAATAATTCCATTTCTGGTGGTGCTACTTTATTAGGGTTATAATCATTGGCAATTACCTTATCGATATCCACCATTTTTACATTTAATACTGGAAAATCTATTTTTTTCATTTTTCGTTCTGACCTTTCTAAAAAAGTTTTAGTCTATCAACATAGCTGCTGCTCTTTCCTCATAGATGGTTACAAAGTTTTTATAATCTTCATTTTTACTTACTTCAAATCCACATTCAGCATAAACATCTTTATAATAATTTGTTACAATACTATACGTAATTTCATTTTCTTTTTTTACTTTTTTTAATATTTCCTCTAAATATTTTTCTTTCGTTGTATAAATATTTTTAATAATATTTTTATTGACCGATACAAATGCCATAACCTTATTTTCTTCTAAATAGATGTACCATACTTTATCGTCGTCATCGTATATCCTATCATTTGTTTGTTTTTGGATTAATCTTGAACCAAAAAACTTACCCATATATTGATAAAAGTCTTTGTGTTTATTTGTCATTTTTACTATCATATTTCTTACTCCTCTATTTACAATTTTCTTCTATTACTTTTTGCAATATTTTATCATCAGTTCTTGTTTTTTTATTCAATAAATTATCCCATTTATGAATTAATTCCATCAATTCTCTGTCATCGTTTTTGGTCTGCCCAAAGGATAATCTTCTCATATAAAAATCATTTTTTTCTATGGCTCTTGCAATCCTTCGCCACGAAATTGCTTTTTTTTGATTTTCTAATTTATGGTCTGCTATGTCTGGAATATTTTCAATATCCACACTATATTTATTTTTATACCATATCATAAATTTTTTGATTTTTCGATAATAATGCATCATTAAATCTCTATTGTAAATCCCTATACTTTCTAGCAAAAATACAGTATATTCTTGCCAAGACATAAATTCCGGCTTACAAGATTTGATATTTCCTAATGCTGTTGTTTTACAATAAATGTTTCCAAAATTCACACCGATTAACTCGATTTAATACTTTTGACCAAGTATCATATTCTAACGCTTTAAATTGGTCAAGTCCATTTCTTTGGTCATCGCCATAAGGTTGACATAGTCTTTGTTCGTAAATACTTACCCCATTTTTGTACATTAGTTCATAGATATAATTAAAATGCAAGTCTAACCTACTTACTGCCCCCCATATATCTTCTGTTTTCCAGTCGTAAATTGGATAAAAGTTATAAACATCAATATGTCTATCGTTTACTTTTAATTTTGTGGTCCAATTATAATCATTAAAAGTAAGTTTCTTTTCTTGAAAGGCAATGGTTCTAAATCGATTTAAGCTCTCGTCAGTTCTAATTCCAATACCACAAGCTACTTTTCCTTTATATTTTTCCAAATACCAACCTGCAAATTGAAGAATAAATTCTTCGAATTCTTCTCCTTTTTTAAACCATTCAAATGGGCAATTATGAATGTTTATTGTATCCTCTGGCATATTTCTTACCCATAAGTGTTTGCTTTCTTCCTCCCAACATATCCATTTAGGTTGTAGTACTGATACAGCATTTCTTAAAGCAATTGGTAATGTGATATGATAAAAATCTCTAATTTGTGATAATTGTTTCAATTTTTCTATATGTTCTATGGTGTAGCGATATTGAGCTTCTAAGTCAATAAAAAGCACATCAAATTTTTTGTTCAATTTCTTAGCTACTTGATTGGCTAATTGAACCATAACAGAACTATCTTTTCCTCCACTGACGCTAAAATATATATTATCGAAATTTTGGAACATAATTTCTAGTCTTTCCATCGTTGCTTCTAATACATTCTTTTCTAAGTATATTTTCGACATTTATTTTCCTCTTTTCTTTCTATTCCAAATTATACCATTTTTGGAATATTCTGTAAAGTTTTGTCGAAAAAAAAATAAATTCCTCACTGTCCCCATTGGTTCCGGGTTTGGTTGGGGAAAAAACTTTCTTACGATATAAAAAAAGAGACTATTACTAGTCTCCTCTATGAATTCATATATTTATATATTGAATAAATATCTTATTTTTTGTTTACTAAATCTTTTAATGCTTTACCAGCTTTGAAT
>CANPHV010000097.1 GCA_947573965.1 uncultured Clostridium sp. | reverse complement strand
ACTTAATTTATATAAAAATCTATCAAACTATATAATTCACGGATTCAGGATTATACATCAATTAACATAAAAAGTCAAATGCTAAATTTGACTTTTAGGCAGATTTATAGTATAATGAAAAACAGTGATTAGCAACCACCACACTGTTGCTAAAGGATGAGATTTTATTATTAAGTAAAAAAGTGTATGAAGGGAAAAATAAAGTAAATAATATATAGAGAGCGGAATTATTAAAAATACTATGCTAAAGGAAGAGAGAAAAAAGCATAGGAAATACAAAAAACGCGTCATATTTTCAATATGAGGTGCTGTTTATTTTGTTATTTATTAATAAAATCAAAGGAAAAAAGAGAAAGGAAGGACTTATAAATATGGCAGAAGAAAAATTAGAAAACAAGCCAAAAAGGACCTATGAAAGAAAAGAAAGAACGACAAGAACACCAAGAAGAAATAATCAAGAAGGAGGAAAAAAAACAACAAGACCTTATAACAGAAGAACAAATGAAGTAGCAAAAACCAGAACCAATCAAGAAGAAAAAAAATCCACAAGAAGAATAGAAAATGTGGAAAAAACAAATGCGAAACCAACGGAAAGAAAAAGAAGAACACAAAGTAATAAAAATAATTCGATATTCAAGGCATCAAAATTAAAAATTATTCCTTTAGGAGGATTACATGAAGTAGGAAAAAATATTACGGTTTTTGAATACGAAAATGAAATGATAGTAGTAGATTGTGGACTATCATTTCCAGAAGATGATATGTTAGGAATAGACTTAGTTATACCAGACATTACGTATCTTGAAAAAAACGTAGATAAAATTAAAGGTCTAATCATCACACATGGACACGAAGACCACATTGGAAGTGTACCTTATTTATTGAAAAAAATAAATATTCCAATTTATGCACCACGCCTAGCTTGTGGGTTAATTCGAAATAAATTAGAAGAACACAAATTATTGCGAAGTACTAAATTAACAGAAGTAATGCAAGGACAGACGATTAGCTTAGGAAAAAACTTTAAGGTAGAGTTTATTCGAAGTTCTCACAGTATTCCAGATTCTGTTATGTTGGCAATTAACACACCAGCAGGGAACATATTGCATACAGGAGATTTTAAAGTAGACTATACTCCAATTGATGGAAAAATAATGGATTTTGGAAGAATTGCAGAATTAGGAAATCAAGGAATACTAGCTCTAATGTCAGACAGTACCAATGCCGAAAGAAAAGGGTTTACTATGTCAGAAAGTTCGATTGGAGAGGTGTTTGATAAGCTATTCTTGAATTGTACCAAAAGAATTGTTGTAGCAACATTTGCTTCTAATGTGCATAGAGTACAACAAATTGTAAATTCAGCAGTAAAGTATCATAGAAAAATTGCTGTTTGTGGTAGAAGTATGATAAACATGATAGAGACAGCTAAAGAGTTAGGTTATATTGAATGCCCAGATAATATATTTATTGATATCGATATGATTAATAAATATACGGATGAACAATTAGTTATCATTACAACAGGAAGCCAAGGAGAGCCAATGTCAGCCTTAACAAGGATGGCAGCAGGAGACCATCGAAAAGTAAAAATAACACAAAATGACTTAGTTATTATTTCAGCAACGCCAATACCAGGAAACGAAAAATTCGTATCAAAGGTAATTGATGACTTGATGCAAATAGGGGCAGAAGTAGTATATAGTTCACTAGAAACTATACACGTTTCAGGACATGCTTGTCAAGAAGAACAAAAATTGATATTAGCTTTAGCAAGACCAAAATATTTTATTCCAGTGCATGGAGAGTATCGACAATTAATTGCACATAGTGAAACAGCACAAAGTATGGGTATTGATAAAGACAATATTATTATGATGTCAAATGGTAGAGTGCTAGAGATAAGCAATGAGGGAGCAGAATTAACAACTTCTGTTCCAAGTGGTAGAGTTTTAGTCGATGGATTAGGTGTTGGAGACGTAGGAAGTATTGTTTTAAGAGATAGACAACATTTATCACAAGATGGTTTGATTGTTATTGTTTTAACAATGGATTCTTCAACGGGAGAGGTAGTAGCAGGACCAGATGTTATTTCAAGAGGTTTTGTGTATGTCAGAGAGTCAGAGAATTTAATGGATGACGTTAAGTCTGTAGTAAGACATGAAATCAAGAAATGCGAGGAAAGAGGAATTACCGATTGGGCAACGATTAAGTCTGCAACAAGAGAGAATTTGAGGGATTATATTTTTATGAAAACGAAAAGAAATCCGATGATTATCCCAATTATTATGGAAGTTTAATTGAAAAGAGGGATTTAGGGACGTTCCTTAAAATCCCTTTTTTGCTTGTAAACGGATTAAAAATTTGCTATAATAAAAAACGGAAAAAGGGATTTTAAGGAACGTCCCTAAATCCCTGCTAAAAAGGAGAGAGGAACAATGGATTATAAAGAATTAGCCAACCTAATATTTCCAGAAGCAAAGGAAATATCTTATTATGAAGAAAAATATCCAGAAAGAAACTTAAAGGAAGGGGCAATTGTAACAAGATTTGCGCCTAGTCCAACTGGATTTGTACATATAGGGGGATTGTACCAATCCTTAATTGCTAGAAAAATAACGGAGCAAACCGGAGGAGTATTTTTCTTAAGAATTGAAGATACAGACCAAAAAAGAGAAGTAGAAAATGGTATTACAGGAATTGTAAATGCATTGCAAGATTTTGTTATCACACCAGATGAGGGGATGATATCTGAAACGGAAGAAAAAGGAAGCTATGGACCATATAAACAATCTTTAAGAAAAGAAATCTATCAAGCTTATGCTAAATATTTAATAGAACAAGGGAAAGCTTATCCATGTTTTTGTACACCAGAAGAGGTAGAAGAGATAAGGACTAAGCAAGAAGGTGCAAAAATAAGACCAGGCTATTATGGGGTATGGGCTAAATGTAGAAATCATACGGTTGAAGAGATGGCAGAAAAAATTAAAAAGGGTGAGAGTTATATCATTCGTTTTAAATCACCGGGAAGAGAAGACAAAAAAATCAAGCATCATGATATAATAAAAGGAAATGTAGATTTTCCAGAAAATGACCAAGATATTGTAATTATTAAAGCAGATGGTTTGCCAACCTATCATTTTGCACATGCGATTGATGACCATTTAATGAGAACAACTCATGTAATTCGTGGGGATGAATGGCTTTCTTCTATTCCATTGCATTTACAATTGTTTCATGAATTAGGCTTTAAAGCGCCTAAATATGCACATATTGCACCAATCATGAAAAATGATGAAGGAAATAAAAGAAAATTAAGTAAGAGAAAAGATGCAGAAGCAGCTGTTAGTTATTATGAAGAAGAGGGAATACCAGAAGAGGCAGTAAAAGAATACTTGCTTAATATTGCAAATTCTAATTTTGAAAATTGGAGAAGAGCTAATCCAGATAAACCAATGGACGAATTCGAACTTTTATTAAATAAGATGAGCGTAAGTGGTGCTTTATTTGATATGGTAAAATTGTTAGACGTTGGAAAAACTGTTATTTCAAGAATGACAGCAGAAGAAGTCTATGAAAAAGCATTGGATTGGGCTAAACGACATGACGAAGAATTAGAAAAAATGCTAGAGGATAAAGAATATGCTTTAAAGGTATTTGGAATAGAAAGAGGCAACAAAAAACCAAGAAAAGATATTTCAAAATGGTCAGAGGTAAAAGAAAATATAGTTTATATGTATGATGATAAATTTTTAGAAGTATCACAAGAATATCCATATCAAGTAGTAAATGAGAAACAAGAAATTGAAAAAATATTAAAATTATATCTTGAAAAATATTATGACCCATCTGATGATAAGCAAGCATGGTTTGATAAAATCAAAGAACTAGCAGGAGAAATGGGATATGCGAAAGAAGTAAAAGAGTTTAAGGCAAATCCAGACCAATATAAAGCACATGTTGGCGACGTAAGTACTGTCTTAAGAGTGGCATTAACAGGAAGAACGAATACGCCAGATATGTATGAAATTATGCAAATTATGGGAAAAGATAGTATGACAAAAAGGTTTGAAAAAGCAATAGCAGAAATGAGGTAAACAATGGATTACAAGGAAGGGGATATCGTAAGAACCAAAAAGCAACATCCTTGTGGTAGCAAATTGTGGGAACTTACTAGAGTTGGTGTGGACTTTAAGTTGAAATGCCAAGGCTGTGGACATACTGTTATGCTACCAAGGGAGAAGGCTTTGAAAGCGATTACGAAGAAAATAGAAAAAGGGGGAGGCTGATAAAATATGCCTCTCCCTTCTTTTTTTTCAGAAGTTACATTATGAATTACTTTGGCGTTGTTCTCTTTCTGCAACCTGTTTTTTATATCTCATACTTGTTTTGAAAGCGTTGTTTACTCGCCGATTTGCCCTGTCAATTTTTTTCGAATTTTTTGACGTATCTGGTATTCGGTCAGCCTTCGAAGACAAGATATCAACAACATCCAAGCTAGCTTCTTTGGCTTTTACACTAGCAAGATGCCGATGCCTCGATACAGAACGATTTTTTTCAGACTCAAAAATGTCTTCATCAAAAGGACAATCTACACATTCGAGTTCGCAATGTGTGTAGCAGTTACAGAATTCTTTGTTCATAAAAAATTCCATTCCTTTCTCGCTTCGCTCAAAGGCACACATAGGAATGA
>CANPHV010000096.1 GCA_947573965.1 uncultured Clostridium sp. | reverse complement strand
GTTTATAGGTAAATCCTCTAACTAAAAACCTAAATACATTATACAAGGAGAAAAAAACATGGACCAAGATAAATTATATGAACTGATTGACAATATACCAGTAACACAAGAGAATGCTGGATTAATTGAAGAGATAAAAGAGGATATTGCAACCAAAAATTATACAGCAGCTTTAGAAAAAATAGAAATGTTAGGAAGTAAAAGAATAAAAAAAATAGTTAATAAAATAGAAGAAGTAGAGGAACAAGAAGAGCAAGAGATGCAAGAAGACAAATTTTATGGAGAAGAGGAATACGACGAGGAAGAAAATCAAGAATTTTACAAAGAAACACCAGCGCTAGAAGGCATCTATCCGAAAGAATTAACAGCACCATCGTTAGAAAGACAATATATTGGACTATTATTAACCGACCCAAGACTAATCAAAAAATATTATTTTCAATACGAAGAATGCTATTTTGAAAACCCAGAATTACTCAACATTTATAAAAGTGTTATTTTTACCGAAGGTGCTAGTTATAGTACAGAAGCGGCCAAAAGAGGATTTAATTTTGCACGTGATGATGAGAAATCTTACCAATTAAAAAGTACCTTAAAAAGAGAAGTAAGAGATGAAGATTACAACATAGAAAACTTATACATTGACTTAAAGAAACTATTTGTCTTAAGAAGAAATTATTTAGCTATACCAATCCAGCATATTCAAGAAAAAGTAATAGAAATAAAAGACTATCAATTATATGACAAAATGTCAGTAGAAGAAGTTGAAAATGCAGTTATCCAAGTAAATGATACCGAAAAATTTAAAAGAGCTGTATTAAACGAAGGATTGACTACTTTTTTACAATTAGGGGAAAACAATTTAACCAATGGACTTCCTTTGCCATTTCCTATTTTAACCAAAGTATTTAAGGGAATTCGAAAAGGAGAAACGATGGCATTTGCAATGCCATCCAATGCAGGAAAAAGTAGGTTTACTATAGATATTGCTGCTCATACAGCTTTGGTGCATCAGAAGAAAGTATTAATTATCTCAAACGAAATGTCAGAAGAAAAAATGAGATTATGCTTAATTACTACAATTTTAAATAACGAAGCAATACAACAAGTACATGGAATTAAAATTACGAAAACAGAAGGGGAATTGCTAGAATTCAAATTTAGACCAGATGATGTAAAAAAAGTAAAAGTAGATGAAGAAGGATTTGTAGTAAAAGAAGAAAAAGAAAAACAAAAAGACTTTGCCAAAAGATTACTAGAAGTATCACAAGAATTCAGAGATGTTATTAATGTTACCAATTGGGTAAACAAACAAATCAAAAATTCAATTTACTTTATCAATATTACAGACCACACCAATGACGAATTAAAAAAAGTAATTATGAATTATTATTACAAAGAAAAAATAGAATATGTATTTTACGATACACTAAAAACAGATACGGCCAACATAGGAATAGGAGAAGAATTGAAGAAAACAGCAACCATTTTATCAAATATTGCACAAAACTTTGGCATTTATATATGTTCTACTTTGCAATTAGCAGAAAGTGACACATTACCAGTTAATCTAACGGTTAATGACTTAGCGGTTAGTAGAACAGTAAAAGAAGTATTAGATACCTTAGGCTTAATTAAGCAAATTAATCGAGATAATTTGCAAAACTACGAATATTCGTTAAACGAAGTAGACACCAAATTCTTTGACCTAAAAAAATACGAAGACCCAGATGTAAGATATTATGCCTGTGTTGTTGATAAAAACAGAGCTGGTGCAAAACCAACCTTACTATTTCGACTAAATTTGGCTTACAATGTTTGGGAAGAACTTGGCTATTTGCGATTAAAACAATCTTAATGTTCATTGGGGACGTTTCTTTTTGCACATTTTTGTGCATTTGGGACACATCTTTAATTTTAGATTAAGCTTTCCAATAATGTTTTGTATAAAAAAGTGTAACAATTGGAGAAGAAAAGGGAATAATAAATAGGACAATAAATGCAAAAAGGATGAAGAAATGAAAAAGAAAAGAAGATTTAATGTTATAACTTTTGTTAAAAATTGGATACCTATTTTGATTGTAATATTTATTATTATGATATGGTCGCAAAAGAAAGAAGATAAAGTACAGGGGAAGACAACAGAAGCTATGGAAGCAAGCAACTCGAATGTATTAACAGTTGGGTTACAAAATTTAGAGATAGATAGTAAAACAACAGATTGGAACCTGATGTTAGTGAATAAAGAAAACCAAATACCAGAAGACTATCATGTTGATTTGCATGAAGTAGAAGGAACCCATAAGGTAGATACTAGAATAGTAGAGGCTTTACAACAAATGTTGTCAGATGCTAGAAAACAAGGGTTAAAACCAATTATTTGTTCTAGTTATCGAACCACTGGAAAACAAACGTCCCTTTTTGAACAAAAATTAAGACAATACAGTAATTTGGGATATGATAAACAAGCGGCAAGAGAAAAGGCGGGATATTGGGTAACTCCACCCAAGACAAGTGAGCATGAAATTGGTTTAGCAGTTGATATTGTATCAATTGACTATCAAAATTTGGATGAAAGGCAAGAAAAAACAGCTGTGCAAAAGTGGCTAATGCAAAATTGCAATAATTATGGCTTTATTTTGCGATATCCAACTCATAAAAAAGAGATAACAAAAATTAATTATGAGCCTTGGCATTATCGTTATGTAGGCGTGGAAAATGCTAAATTTATAACAGATAAAGGCTTTTGTTTAGAAGAATACATAGACTTTTTGAAGACCCTATAAAAGTAGGGTCTTACTATTTTAAATAAGGGAAGTTAGGCATATAGATTGTAATAAAATATCGAAATTTGCGATGAAAAGGAAGGAAAAAGCATTGAAAAAATAAAAAAGTGTGATATAATAGTAGAAAATTTGAATTCATAAAAAAGATTAAATCGATATTCAATTCGTTAAAAAATCCAAAAAATGAAAAATAAAGAACAAAAGAAAAGGAAAAACAAGAAAAAAACAGTGTTTTACCAATAAAACAAATTTGACACAAAAATCAAAAAAGGTTAAAATGGAAGGAGAAGATAAAAATAAAAGAAATTAAATATTTAGATTATACGGATTTTAAAAAGGTATTAACATTAAGAGAGCCTACTGTTACCTATAATTATGGACAAAATAAAATTGCTCAATATCATGACAAAACTTTTAAGGAATTATTTAGCAACAAGAAAGAGGCAGTAAGATTCCTAAACAAATACGTATTAAAAGGAACAGAAAATGAACTAGAGGAAAATGAGATAGAAAAACAGAACACAGAATTTATCACAAAACAAAAAGAGCAACTGGAGACAGACATTCTATACAAAATAAAGAATAAGAATATATTTATCTTAATAGAGCAACAAAGCAAAGTAGACTATTTTATGGCAAAAAGAATTTTGTATTATTACGTAGAAATAATGCACGAAATCGAAAAAGAAACAACAGATAAAGGAATAGTTCCGATAATTTATCCTATTGTTTTGTACACAGGAAAAACAAAATGGACTGCTAAAATGAAATTAGAAGAATTACAAGAAGGAATTTTAGGAATGAAGGAAGCTTTGAATCTATCCTATTATTTAGTGGACATTAACAATTATACAAAAGAGGAATTAAGAAAAGAAAGAAGTAGCATAGCAAAAGCCATGTTAATGGAAAAGATAAAAAATAGGGAAGAATTAATAGAAGAATTAGAAAAAGTAGTAAAAGAAAAACTAACATTAGAAGAACAAAAATTTATGTTAAATATCTTGGATGACATTGCAACCGAAGAAATTGGAGAAGAAAAAGCAAAAGAATTAAGAGAAAAAATAAAAGGAAAGGTGGTAGATACTATGGTAATGGAGAACTTAAGAAATATTTTTAGGATGAATTATAATGAAGGGGTAGAAGTTGGAATAGAAAAGCGGAATAAAAGAACGGAATACAGAGTGGAATTCAAACAGCAACACGTAATTTTATTATTCAAATGTTAAAGAATAAAATGAGTGAAAAAACAATTATCAAAATAACAAAAGTAAAAAAGCAAGAAATAGAAAGAATAAAAAAAGAGATGAACAGATTATCATAGAGTTAAAAAAGGATAAGCCATAGAGAATTTAAAATGGGTATTATGTAAAAACGAATTACAAAAAAGAATAGTTTAGGCTATTCTTTTTTGGTACTTTGTGATAAAATACCTATGACGAAATAAGAAAGGGAGATGAGAGGTTTGGAAATATGGGATATCTTAGATAAGGAAGGAAATAAAACAGGTAAAACCATGCAAAAAGGAGAAGAATTGCCAGAAGGATTTTATCATCAAGGAGCAGATATATGGATACTAAACTCAGAAAATAAGATTTTGATGCAAAAACGTGCACCTTCAAAAAGGTCTCCAAATGTATGGGCTATGACAGGAGGTTCTGTCATCAAAGGAGAAACAAGTTTGCAAACGATAGAAAGAGAAACCAAAGAGGAACTAGGAATTTCATTAACGATGAATAAGGTACAAAAAATAAAGCGTTTTCACACAGGAGAAGTATGGCTAGATACTTATTTTGTAAGACAAGATATTGATTTGAAAGAGATTGTAATGCAAGAAACAGAGGTAAGCGAAGTTAAATGGATGACATACGAAGAGGTAGAAACATTGTTTCAAGAAAAGCAATTATTAGCCAATCGATGGGAATATGTAAGAGAATTAATAAAAAATCTACAATACATAGGAAAAACTGTCAAAGTTAAAGTAGACCAACCGATTGGAAGTAGCCACCCTAAGTATCCAGAAACGATATATGAAGTGAACTATGGTTTTGTTCCCAATACTCTTAATGGAGATGACGAAGAATTAGATGTTTATATTTTAGGAGAAGATAAACCATTAACTGAATATGAAGGAAAATGTATTGCTGTAATCCATCGTTTAAAAGAGGAAGATGATAAATTATGGTGTTAGAATAGATATATGGACACATTTAATGAGAGAGTGTATAATAAATTA
>CANPHV010000095.1 GCA_947573965.1 uncultured Clostridium sp. | reverse complement strand
AAATTTAATATTTTTTGTTTGTTGAGTTCAATATACTTTTAAAATAAAATATTTACAAAATGGGTATTATTCTATAAAAGTAGTACAAAGTGAATACAATTTGACAGTTGAGAATGGAAAAAATGTAAATGGTACAAAAATAAAGTCACAAAAACAAGACAATTCTACCATACAAGAGTGGATTATAAAACGAGCAGAAAAAGATTCCTTTTATATTATAGGAAGATGCAATGGACTTTATATGGATATTACAGAGGGAAAAGTAGAAGCTGGTACAAAATTACAAATGTACACAGGAAATCAAACGGCGGCACAAAAATTCAAATTTGAAAAGGCTAAAACAACATTAGAAGGTAAAAAAGTACTAGATAATGGGGTTTACTATATTCAAAGTGCGTTAAACAATAGAAAAGTATTAGACATTTCTGGTGGTTCCTATAATAGTTATGCAAATGTTCAGTTATGGGAAAATGAAGGAGTACAACAACAAAGATTTGAAGTTACTTATAATGAACAGGAAAAATACTATCAAATTAGGTCTGTTAATTCAGGGAAGGTCCTAGATGTATTAGGAAATGGGAAAACAAACAAAACGAATGTGCATCAATATGATAAAAATAATACAGTAGCACAACAATGGATTTTACAAGAGGCAGGAAATGGATATTTTCATATTTTTTCAAAAGGGGCAGAATTATATTTAGATGTAGATAATGCTTCAGCACAAAACGGAGCCAATATCCAATTATATGAAGGAAATGGTTCGAATGCCCAGAAATTCAAATTTGAAAAAACAACAATGATAGGGGAAGAAACCTATAAAATAGCAATAAGAAATGACTCGAATAAATTTTTCGATATTTCTGGAGGTTCTACTGCTGAAGGAGCAAACTTACAAATATGGCAAGATAGCAATGTAAATCAACAAGTTTATAGAGTAAAATTTGATAAGGATAAAACGTATTGCAAAATTATAGCAAAACATTCCAATAAAGTTTTAACAGTAGAAGCTAATAATAATGTGGTACAAAGAACAGATACGGGAGCAGATAACCAAAGATGGAGTATAGAAATAGTTGGATATCGTTATTATAAGATAAAATCAAAAGCCAATGGATTGTATTTAGATGTAGATTGTGACGGAACTGCCAATGGTACCAATATAAAAACCTATACAGGATATGATACCAATGCACAAAAATTCTATTTTTCAGGTGTTAGAACATTAGATGGAATTGATGTAAGTGAACACCAATATGAAATAAATTGGCAACAGGTAAGAAATGCAGGAATAGATTTTGCTATTGTTAGAGTGGGTTATGGACAACATGCTCATCAAAAAGATAAATATTTTGAGCAGAATTATGATGGAGCAAGAGCAATGGGATTAAAAGTAGGAACTTATTTATATTCTTATGCACAATCAGTAGAAGATGCTAGAAGAGAAGCTTATAATTGTTTAGCATGGCTAAGAGGAAGACCATTAGATTATCCTGTATTTTATGACATAGAAGATTCTAGTCAAGCATGGATTGACCCGCAAACAATGACAGATATGGTAAAAGCTTTTTGCGAAATTATCAGTAATGCAGGCTATAAAACAGGAGTTTATACCTATCGAGATTGGTTTAGGAATAAAATATATACTGGGCAATTACCAGGAAATTATCAAATTTGGTTAGCACATTATACTTGGGATGTAAATAAGCCATCTGATTATGAAGGATATTATAACATTTGGCAATACACAAGTCGCGGATATGTACCAGGAATTAATGGTAATGTAGATAGGAATATAGAATATAGAAATTATTAGGTGGAAAAAGAAATGTCGGAATTTTGGGACATTTCTTTTTTGATTTACTTGATTATAGGCTAAAAGAATGATAAAATCAGGAGGATTATTGGGGTGAGAAAATGAAAAAAATATTATTTGGAATTACAAGTTTAACACTTCGGTGGAGCAGAAAGAGTATTAGTAGATTTAGCAAATTGTTTGGCAAAAGATTATGAAATAACTATTTTTACGATTTATGCAAAAGGGGAATTAGAAAAAGAATTAGTATCTGCTATTAAATTAGAAAGTCTATATCCAGTTTCTTATGCAGAATTATCCGATTTTCAAAAAAAAATAGGTATGCCATTAAAAGTATTATTAAAAAGTAAAAAGCTTTATGAAAAAAAAATAAACAAAAATTATGAGGTAGAAATAGCCTTTTTAGAAGGAGCTATTACGAGGCTATTTAGTAATAAAAATAGCAATGCGAAAAAAATTGCTTGGGTTCATAATGACATTGCTTGTGTATTTGGAAAAGGAATGAAAGCTAAAATAAAAAAACAAATTGATAAAAAGATTTATGATAAATATGAAAAATTAGTATTTGTAAGTAAAGATAATTTAGTGAGCTTTGAAAAAGCTTATCCAACGATAAAAAATGAAAAACAAGTGATTTATAATTATATCGATACCAGTAAAGTACTAGAAAAAGCAAAAGAAATTCCAGATATAGAGTTTCAAAAAGGGGTTACTAATATAGTAACAGTAGCGAGGCTTGTGGAACAAAAAGGAATAGATAGATTAATTGAAGTTCATAAAAAATTAATACAAGAGGGATTGCTTCATAATTTTTATGTAATAGGAGATGGACCTCAGAAAGACAAGTTACAAGATTTAATCAAAAAAGAAGAGATAGAAGAAACTTTTAAATTGTTGGGGAAAAAGGAAAATCCATATCCTTACATAAAAATGGCAGACTATTTTGCTTTATTATCTTGGTATGAAGGATATCCAATGGTATTGTTGGAAGCACAGATTTTACAAAAAAGGATTATTATAACCAATACAGCAGCAAAAGAAACCTTACAAAACTATAAAAATTATACAATAGCCCCAAATTCACAACAAGGAATTTTACAAACGTTGAGACAAATCTTAACCAAGCAAGAAAAAGAAAAAGAAGAACAGGAGAACTATCAAAATGAAGATATTCTAAAAAAAATTCAAAAGTTAATGGGAGAAGAAATATGAAAATAACAGTAATAACACCAACTTACAATAGAGAAAAATTATTATCAAAACTTTATGAAAGTATAGTAGATAATAGTAATTATGGGGGCGAAATTGAGTGGCTAATCATAGATGATGGCTCAAAGGATAATACCAAAAAAATGGTTGATAAATGGAAAGAAGAAAAGAAAATAGAAATTAAATATGAATTTCAAGAAAATCAAGGTAAAATGAATGCAATCAATCATATGGTACCATATGCTACAGGAGATTTAATCATAGAGTGTGATTCGGATGATTTCTTTACAAAAGATGCTTTTTCTATCATAGAACAGACCTGGAACAAAAATAAAGAAAGAAAAGATATCTATGCCTTTTGTTTTTTAAAATATGATACAAAGGGAAACAATATGGGAAAAAATTTTTCTAAGCAAGAAACCACGATGTTTGATTTGTATTTTAAAGAGGGAGAAGATGGCGAAAAGGCATTGGTGTTTTTTGGTAACATAAGAAAACACTACCAATATCAAATCGAAAGAAATGAAAAGTTTTCAACCGAAGCTAGAATGCATCATAAAATGGACGAAAACTACAAAATAGTAACAGTAAATGAGCCAATTATGATTTGCGAATATCAACAAGAAGGTTACACAAAAAATATTGCAAAACAATTTAAAGAAAATCCGTATGGATATTATGAATATTTTAAAGAAATTTTACAAAGAGAATTTAAAGGAATAAGATTTTCAAAAAGGTTATATGTTATTAAGCATTATATTTTATTTAGTTATTTGACCAAGCAGTATAAAACAATAAATATAAAAGAAGTTAAAAATAAAGTATTGTATTTTATGCTATTATTACCAGGAATCATTAAAACAAAATTGAAATATAAAGGTAAATAATGGAATTTAATTAAATTACTTGATTTTTCGACAAGATATGATATAAAATAAGAGGAAGCAAAGGGGAAACGAAGGAGGAAATATACATGAAAACAAAAGTAATATTGATTATGCTTTTAATTAGTATACTAATTTTACCGAGCTTTATTCCTACTATAAGTTTTGCTTATGAAGCTTTGGCAAAGGAAGAAGTTTTACCAGAAAATGAGATTGAGCAAGAAGAAACGAAAGAAGAGGAGAGTTTAAAAGGACCAGAAGATACAAAGGAAGAAGAGATAGAAGAAAATACAGAAGATGCAGAAAATCCAACAGAAGAACTAGAAATATTACCAGAGCAAGATGAGAAAATAGAAGAGAGTGACTTAGAAGTGCCAGAAGAACAAGAAGCTGTAAAGCAAGAAGATGTTGAGATGGAAAACGTTATGAAAGCAGTGCCTAACGCATCTAATCAATTGCCAGAAGGGAATGGGGTTTATACCATTTCAACAGCATTAAATAACAATAAAGTATTAGATATTTCACAAGCATCGCATGCAGATGGAGCGAATGTACAAATATGGGAAAATAAAAATGAAAATCAACAAAAATTCCAACTAAAATATAATGCACAATCAAAAACATATACAATAGCAGCACTACATTCAAACAAAGTATTAGATGTATTAGGAGCAGGAAAAACAAATGGAGCAAATGTGCAACAATATACAAGCAATAATTCAGAAGCACAACAATGGGTATTAAAAAGTGCAGGAAATGGATATTATTATATTTTATCAAAGTGTAGTGGACTATATTTAGATATAGCAAGTGCAAGTACACAGAATGGAACCAATATTCAAGTATATGAAGGAAATGGAAGTAATGCTCAAAAATTTAGATTTACAAAGTCTAAAGAACTAGAAACAGAAATATTACCAGAAGGAGATGGAATATATAGTATTGAAACGGCATTGGACAAAAACAAAGTACTAGACGTTTCACAAGCATCACAGGGAGACGGTGCAAATATTCAAATATGGGAAAATAAAAAAGAGAAACAACAAAAATTTAGGTTAAAATATAATGTACAAACAAAAACATATACAATAACAGCATTCCATTCCAATAAAGTAATAGATGTATTAGGAGCAGGAAAAACAAATGGAGCAAATGTGCAACAATATACAAG
>CANPHV010000094.1 GCA_947573965.1 uncultured Clostridium sp. | reverse complement strand
GCATTTCATAATACTAGGTATTAACACATAAATTTTTAAGCGATTGCCATACAAGTTTTTTTGGGTGCATATTTAAACAGTAATTGCACTTTTAGAATTTTCACTTCAAAATTTAAACGTAGAAGATGAAAAATTAGTAAATCAAAAACGTGAAGAACTTTATTTCTAGTTGTATCTACATTTCCCTATAAAAGCAAAATAAAAAGCCTTATATTTATAAGACTTTATAATTAACTTTTAGAATATCCTTATAATGTCATGATATGTCACATATAACGACAATGCAATTAACAAAGCAAATCCCATCAATTGAATGTTTACTTCTGTCTGTTGTTTCATTGGTTTTCTACGAATTGCCTCTATCAATAAAATCAAAATTTTCCCACCATCTAATGCTGGAATTGGCAGTAAGTTTGTAACACCCAATGACAAAGAAATTAAAGCCATCATCTCAAAGAATTCCCTTATTCCATCTGTTTTAGCCACTACTTCTGAAATACCAACAGGTCCCATCATTTGGTCTACCCCTACGTGTCCTGTAAATAATTGCTTTAAATTCTCTACAATCGATAACAAAAATTCTTGTGTTTGCATACCACCATTAATGCAACGATTAATAAAGGTATCTTCTGCTGGTTTTAGATTAACACCTAATATATAACTAGTTTCATATTCTGGCGTCAACTCGATTGTAATTTCTTCTTTGCCCCTTTTTACCGTAAGCGTCATAGCATTAACACCTTTTTTTCCAATTTCCTGCATAGCAATATTGGTATCTTCCTTAATTTCCACACCATTTACTTTTATCAACTTATCATTTGCTTCTATTCCTTGTTTTTCTGCTGGGCTCCCTTTTTGTACTGCTACTATTTTACATTTTTCATCCAGATACAAACCTGTAACCTTTGATTTTATTTCACTTGGCGTTATCTTCTGTTCTATCACTTCTCCGTTTCTTTCTATTTTAGCAATAACTTCTTTTCCTTCTGATTTCTCTATCACTTCATTCAAATCTCTTTTACTTTTTATGGCTTTTCCGTTACCTTCTATTATCTTATCCCCTTGTTGCAAACCAGCCATTTGAGCAGCATATCCATCTAATACCTCTTCAATTTCACTAGAAATATATGTCCCTGCTATGGCTGCTATTGAAAAATAAATCATAATGGCAAAAATAATATTCACCATTGCTCCAGCTAATACAATCGCCATTCTTTTAGGAATACTTGCTTTCGAAAAAGAGTCTTCTTTCTCCGATGCTTCCTCTTCTCCTTCTAAGCTATTGTAACCACCTAATGGAATTAATCGCAGCGTATATTTCGTCTCTTTCCCTTGTTTTTTCCATATAGCAGGTCCAAAACCAATCGCAAACTCGTTTACCCTTACTTTGCAAAGCTTTGCTACCAAAAAATGTCCTAATTCATGAATTGTAATCAAAACCCCTAATAATACGATAATTTTAATCGCTGAAATAAAAAAAGCTATCACTTTTTCCTCCTTTTTTCCTATTGAGGACGGTTCTTTTCCGACATTTTGGTATTACAATGAAGTATCTTTCTAATTCCAAAATATCGAAAACGAACCGTCCCTAATAGGGCATTTATAATAACGTAAATAATGCATAAGCAAATGGTGCTAAAAATATTAGACTGTCTATTCTGTCTAACATTCCCCCATGTCCTGGTATCAAATTGCTATAATCTTTCAGGTCTACAAACCTTTTTATGCTAGAGGCCGCAAAGTCCCCTATTTGCCCAACTAAACTTAATATTACTCCTACACCTATTATAAATAAGTATGAATAGTTCATTTCCCAAAAATTATTTGCAAAATAGGTATAAACTAACATTAATAGTATAGCTCCTATCACGCCGCCTATACAACCTTCAATTGATTTTTTTGGACTTACTTTACTAAATTTGTGTTTTCCAAAGTGTTTTCCTACTACATAAGCTGATATGTCTGTTCCCCATGCGGCAAATATTGCATACCATATTAGAATGTTTCCATTTGGCATTCCATTGATAAAAGCTACAAACATAATGAAAAATACAACATAGAAAATTCCTAAAAAGGTATAGGCAATATCGCTAAAACTTGTTTTCATATCGGTTGCTATTACTTGTGCAAATAATATAATTAAAATGGTTGGTACAGAAAGTGTTACTACCATATTTAGATATTCTTGTGGTACAACATGAATAAAAGCAATACTTAAACAACTAAGATACCCTACCCAATAAACTGGATTAGATACTCTTTTTACAGCATTGAAATATTCGTTCATACTTAATAATGCTATAATAGCTAATGCGATATCTACTACTATTTTATTCCCTAGTAAGAAAATGATTAATACTAGTGGAAATCCTAATAAACTTGATGTGACTCTTTGTATATCCATTCTTCTCCTTTCCTGTCTAGCGCAAGAAACATTGCCTTTAAGAAATCCCAAAATAGACATTAACCTGCTCCAAATTTTCTAGTTCTTTTTTGATATTCTATAATTGCCTCCTCTAAGTCTTTTTCTTCAAATTCTGGCCAATTTTTATGAATAACTAGAATTTCTGAATAAACAGATTGCCATGTTAAGAAACCACTTAATCTCTTTTCTCCACTAGTTCTAATAATTAAATCTGGTTCTGGGTCTCCTTTGGTATATAAGTTATTAGATACTAATTGCTCCGTAATGTCTTCAATTTCTATCTTGTTTTCTTTTACTTGACTTGCAATTTTTTTGATAGCCTTTAATAATTCATCTCTTCCTCCATAGTTTAATGCAATATTAAAGGTAACACCAGTGTTGTTCTTCGTTCTCTCCATACAATTTTCAATGCTTTTTTGCATTCCAATGGATAAAGCTGAAATATCTCCTAGTATTTTAACTCTAATGTTTTCTGTATCAGCTCTTTTGGCATAGTCATCTAAGTAGTTTTGTAATAACAACATTAAGGCTTTTACTTCTTCTTCTGCTCTTTTCCAATTTTCTGTTGAAAAGGCATAAACGGTAATATATTCTAATCCTATTTTATTGGCATATCTTACGATTTTTTCTAACGTTTTGGCGCCTTCTTTATGGCCTAAACTGATAGGTTTTCCTTGTGCTCTTGCCCATCTTCTGTTACCATCCATGATAATTCCAATATGTCTTGGCATATTTTCCTTTTTTAACTCCATATAGCCCCCTCTTTTTTTAAACCGACATTACTTCTTTTTCTTTTGTTTCTAGTATTTTGTCTATTTCTTCGATACTTTTGTCTGTCATTTTTTGAATTTCATTTTCAGCTTGCTTTAATTCATCTTCTGTCATTTCGTTGTTCTTTTGTGTAGCTTTTGCTGCATCAATTCCTTCTCTTCTAATAGAACGAATAGCTACTTTGGCTTCTTCTGCCATTTTGCGAACGTCTTTTACAATTTCTTTTCTTCTTTCTTCATTTAATTCTGGAAAGGCTAGTCTTATTACTTTTCCGTCATTATTTGGGTTGATTCCTATATCTGATGCTAAAATCGCTTTTTCAATTTCTTTCAAAATACTAGCATCCCATGGTTGGATAACAATTAATCTTGCCTCTGGCACAGACACTCCTGCCACTTGACTAATTGGTGTTGGTGTTCCATAATAATCGATTTTTACTTTGTTTAAAATAGCTGGGTTGGCACGCCCTGCTCTTACCTCTGATAGTTTTTCACTATATACATTTATTGTTTTTTCCATCTTTTCTTTTAAATTGGTATAATCCATAATATTCTCTCCTTTTTGAGACATTAGGGACACCCCTCATTTGTCTCATTTTTTGATTCATTTTTTAACCCTTTTCTATTGGGTTAGCTTTTTCAATCCTATTTTATATTTCTTTTTTCTGTTCTTTTGAGACATTTAAGACCTGTCCCTCTTGTCTCATTTCTTTTTAGTCTTAACTAACAATTGTTCCGATTTTCTCTCCCTTGATTGCTTTTACAATATTTTCTGGCTCTGCAATTCCAAACACTAATAATGGCATATGATTGTCTCGACACATAGCTGTTGCCGTAGAGTCCATTACTTTTAAATCTTTTTCTAAGACTTCAAGGTATGAGATTTCATCATATTTTGTTGCTGTTGCATCTAGTTTTGGGTCTGCTGAGTAAACAGCATCGATTGCTTTTCCTAATAAGATGATGTCTGCTTTGATTTCTATGGCTCTTAACACTGCTGCTGTATCGGTTGTAAAGTATGGATGTCCAGTTCCTCCTGCAAAGATGACTACTCTTCCTCTATTTAAGTGCTTTTCTGCTTTTCTTAAGATAAATGGCTCAGCTAGTTCTCTCATTTCGATGGCTGTTTGTACTCTGGAATAAATTCCTCTTTCTTCTAGTGCGTCTTGCAAGGCTAATCCATTCATAGCGGTTGCTAGTATTCCCATATAGTCTGCTGTTGTTCTTTCCATTTGGTGCCCTTGTCTTCCTCTCCAAAAGTTTCCTCCTCCTACTACAATGGCTACTTGTACTCCCATTTCTACGATTTCTTTTATTTTATCACATATTTTTCCAACGGTTTCTACGTTTACTCCTGTCTTTTGTTCTCCTGCTAATGCTTCTCCACTTAGTTTTAATAGTACTCTTTTATATTTTGCTTCTGTCAATTCTTTTCACTCTCCTTAATTTATATTTTGGCTTAGCTTATTTTATCATAGTTTGTAAAAAAATACAGTACTTTTTTAATTTTTTCTTAATTTTTTATTCTTTATTTTTTATAGGGAAAAGGCCGACTGGTAAACCAATCGACCTTGTTTGTTAGAATTCTTTTGAAAGTTTAGACACCTTCGAAGCAAAAATTGCATAGAATACTTCAACTCTATATCCTCTTTGCTCCATTCTTAACCAACGCTTTTCGACATAATAAAACGTGGTTTCTAAAATGTCAAAACGTTGGTATTGTGTCTTTTCGTCCAAATAGTGGATCTTCGTCCGATTTCTCGGAATTTTCGCCCACTCCTGTTTCCCATCTATTTCTATCCGAACTAGATAGGCATTTTCATCTTCTAAGACTTCTAAAAGCTCAAAGGATTTTCTTTCAATTTGGTCTGGCAAATCTTCTTCTAATCGACATTTTCTTGTCAATAGCCAGCCTGTTATGATTATCCCTCCAAGAGCAATAAAAAATCCCAACATACTCTCCCCTCCTTTTAATTATATTATCTATAAAATCAACTAGCTCTAAAGCTAGGAAAAATGATTTCTGCCCTGTCATTTATCGATATTATGTATATTATACTATATTATTGTATAAAGTGCAATAAAAATATGGCAATCGCTTAAAAATTTATGTACAAAGTGAGAAAATATAGTATAA
>CANPHV010000093.1 GCA_947573965.1 uncultured Clostridium sp. | reverse complement strand
ATGGACTATAATACAGGGATGATAAAGGCAAGAGAAGAAGGCGAAGCAAAAGGAATCGAAAAGGGAATTGAAAAGGGAGAAAGAAAAAGCAAAATTGAGATTGCCAAAAGATTACTAAAATTAGGAATTAGTATAGACAAGATAGAGGAAGCAACTGAATTAACCAAAGAAGAAATTGAAAAATTGTAAAACAAAAACTCACAAGAAAAAATTATTTTTTGTGAGTTTTAAAGCACCACCAACATTTCTTCTTAATGAAGGTAGAAAAATCAGAAGGATTTTTCTTTTTAAAACAAGTCGTATTTAATAAAAAAGAGTGGTTTTTATCAAGATATAAATAAAAAAAATCGTTAGTTTCAAATACTTTGTGTAGATGATAATATTTTAATTTTGAAAACTGTTTATCGTCTTCTACCATAAAAAAATTATCATAAAACTTAAACGTAAATTCTTTTTCTTTTTTAATTTTTTCACTTTTATATTCTTTAGAAATATCAGAAATAGGGCGAAAAAATCGCCAAAGAACAAAAGCAGTCATACCACAGCAAAAAATAAAAGCCAGTGTATAGTTATGGTATTTTATTTGCAAAACTAAGGCAAATAAAATAAAAGCGACAACAAGAGCAGTGCAAAGCGTATAACTAAAATGATATTTTTTACTATGAAAAGCAAGAAAGGTATCATAAGTAGTTTTGGTATATTTTGTTGTATTTTCAAATAATAATTTCAAATTTATCACCACAACAAGTATAACATATATTTAAGAAAAAAGGAACAAAATAAAAATTTCTTCATATAATGTGAGTAGGGTGATTTTATGGCGTATTCAGATAGAGAATTATTAGCAAGAATTGTACAATGCGAAGCTGGTGGAGAGGGCGATAATGGGATGAAGGCAGTTGCCTCTGTGACCATGAACCGTGTCAATAGTTCAGAAGGCGAATATGCCAGAGTTTCGCAAGGGGGAAATATTAGAAATATTATTTTTCAACAAGGACAATTTGATTGTGCCAGAGAAACCATAAGAAATCAATACAATCCGCAAAATATTTATAATATGACACCAACAGAAGTACATTATTATATTGCAGATTGGGCTTTAGCTGGGAACCGATTAAATGAAATAGGAGACTGTTTGTGGTATTTAAATCCATTTCGTCCAACTTGTAGTTCTACTTTTCCAAGTAATGGCTCAGGAACTTTTCATACAAGATTAGGAGACCACTGTTTCTATCGTCCCACTAGTAAATATTCCCAAACATAAGTAAGAAAGGATGAGAGGCTATGGCAAACGAAGAAGCAAAAACTTACGAAAGAGAAACAAGACAAGTGGAGGTAAATCAAAATTCACCAGAAATTTTAACAAATCCAATCTATACACCAGCTTTCTTAAGAGAACAAATTGGAAAATTAATGCGAGTGGAATTTTTAATTGGAACCAATAACCTAGTAGACCGAATTGGTATTTTACAAGATGTAGGTGCTAGTTATATTCTACTTCGTTCTTTTGAAAATGACAGTTTAGTGTATTGTGACATTTATTCCATTAAATTTATTACAATTTCAACAACTGGAGTTTATGGTTCTATGCCCAATATGAATAATCCAAATCGATATTCTTATTATTAATTGCACAATTTGAAAGAAAGTGTTATAATCAGGTATGAAAAATAAGAAATGTATGAATACTAAAAGAGAACAAATAAAATGCAAGGTACCTTTAAATTTTAAAGGTACAGAATTTATTGGGAAATTAGGACAGCCTTATCAAAAGAAAATCGATTAGGATGGGAGAAGAAAAATGTATGATGCTATCATTATAGGAGCAGGTCCAGCAGGTATTTCCGCTAGTTTATATATTCGGAAGGGCAAATCTAAAAACATTGATACTGTACTATGAAGAAGCGGCTGTAGAAAAGACAAGTAAAATTGAAAACTATTATGGGTTTGAAGCAGGAATTGGCGGAAAAGAATTGTATCAAAAAGGCATTAAGCAGGCAGAAAATATCGGGGTTGAAGTAAAAAAAGAAGAAGTTACCACTATTCAAAGGATGCCGAAGGGATTTCTAGTAAAAACAGAGCGAAATTTGTATGAAACAAAAACGGTTATCCTAGCAACAGGGAATAAGAAGAATAAGCCTCCTATTCAAAATATCGAAGAATTTGAAGGCAGAGGGGTAAGTTATTGTGCTGTATGTGATGGTTTCTTTTATCGAAACAAAAATGTTTCTGTTATTGGAGATGGTAATTATGCCATTTCAGAGGTAAACGAACTAATTCATTTAGCAAAAGAAATTACGATTTTAACCAATGGAAGAAAAACGCCAGAAATTAGAAGTGATGAGGATAATATTAAGGTGGATACCAAAGAAATAGAAGCCATTAAAGGTGAAAAGAAGGTAGAGGCTATCCAATTTAAAGATGGAACTACCTTAAAAACAGATGGTGTTTTTATTGCCAATGGTGTAGCAGGAAGCTTAGATTTTGCCAAAAAATTAGGCATCATGACACGGACCAAATAAAGTACTAGTCAATGAAAAAATGGAAACGAACCTAAAAGGAATTTATGCCTGTGGAGATTGCACAGGAGGGTTGCTCCAGATTTCAAAAGCTGTCTATGAAGGAACAATTGCAGGAATGCAAGTTATCCAATATGTTAGAAACCAAAAGGAGGAAAAAGAATGAGTGTATTGAATTTAAAGAAAGAAAATTTTGAAGAAGAGGTGCTAAAAGCAGATAAGAAAGTGATTGTTGATTTTTATGCTGATTGGTGTGGGCCATGTCAAATGATGTCACCAGTTATCGATGAAATTGCAGAAGAAAAGGCAGATATCGTTAAAGTGGGAAAAGTAAACGTAGACGAAAACCAAGAGTTAGCTATGGAATATGGGGTTATGAGTATTCCAACCATTGTAATTATCAACAAAGGAGAGGTTGAAAAAACTTTTGTAGGGGTAAGAAGCAAAAGTGAAATTTTAGAAGCAATTGATTAAAATAATACGATGATTTTGAGAGTAAATTCGAAATCATCGTATTATTTTATTAATATCTTCTGGTAAATTACTTTCAAAGGTAAAAGCCTTTTTTGTAATAGGATGAACACATTGGATTTTAAAACTATGTAGAGCTTGCCTAGTAATTAAAGGAGAAGCATGACCATACAGAGTATCGCCGAAGTAAAGGGTTACCAAGAGCAGCCATATGAACACGAATTTGATGGGTTCGTCCTGTTTTTAATTGACATTTTACTAAACTAAAATCTTGCCATTCTTGCAAAACTTCATAATGGGTAATAGAAGGCTTCCCATGCTTTTCATCAATGCATCTTTCAATAATGCTATCATTTTTTCTAGCAATTGGTAAAGTAATGGTACCAGTTTTTCTTTCTAATTGTCCGTTCGACAAGGCATAGGTATTCCTTTTTAAATAGGTTTTCTTTCATTTGCCTAATAAAACATTCTTGGATATATTCGCATTTGGCAAAAATAACGACACCAGAGGTATCTAAATCTAAACGATTAACAGGTCTGATTTTTTTAGGTAAAGAAATGCTATCAAAATAGGCTTTAATTCCATTGGATAAAGAATCTTTATCATGTAAACGAGAAGGATGAATTGGCATATTGGCGGGCTTGTCGACCACTAAAAACCACTCATCTTCATAGAGAATGTTGAATGAAATAGGGGTGGCTAGGATATTATTGTTTTCTTCGACTAAATCAAAATCAATGGTTATGATATCACCTGAATTTGCTATATTTCTTGTATTACATTTACTGTGATTAACAGAGATTTTTTCGTTTTTTATTAATTTGGTTAGTAATCGAGTAGAGATATTTAATTTTGTACTTAGGATATGGTTGATGTTGTTTCCAGCTTCCTTTTTTTTGACTAAATAGGTTAATTTCATTGTTTTTTCCTTTCTTATTTTATTATATAGAGTTTTTACAGGAAAAGCAAGTTTGTAGTAGAATAGAGTTATTAAAAAGGATTTCAGCCCTTGAAAAATCTTTTAAATTTAAGTATAATAAAAGTCGAAAAAAGAAAGGAAAGAAAGAGATGAGAATACGATACAAAAAATGGGCAAGACCAGAACTAGAAGCAAGCCCATTTTATATAGAAGAACCAGAAAAAATAAAAGGAAAATGGAAAGAGCAATTTGTCAAAAGCAATCAACCATTACACTTAGAATTAGGCTGTGGAAAAGGGCAATTCATCGCACAATTAGCCGTAGAAAATCAAGGCACAAACTATATTGCCATTGACTTAGTAGATGCCATGTTAGGTCTAGCTAAAAGGAAGATAGAACAGACTTATCAAGAAGCCAATATAAACCCTGAAAATATTTTGATTACTAGATTTGATATTGAAAGAATTTCTTTAATCTTAGAAAAGCAAGATGAAATCGAAAGAATTTACATTAATTTTTGCAATCCTTGGCCAAGGGGAAAACATAGAAAAAAGAGATTAACTCATACGAGGCAATTAGAAAAATACAAAGAATTCTTAAAAGAAAATGGAGAAATCTATTTTAAAACAGACGATGATGAACTATTTGAGGCAAGTTTGCAATATTTTGAAGAAAGTGGTTTTGAGATTTTAAAAAAGACCAATGATTTGCATCAAGAACCAATTTTTGAGAAAAACATTGAAACAGAGCATGAGAAAATGTTTTCAGAAGAAGGAATAAAGATTAAAGCTTGTATTGCAAAACGAAGGGAGAATTAGTAGAGATGAAAACAGATGACAAAGATTATATTTTACAGGCAGTAAAAGAAAACGGAAAAATGTTAGAGATAGCAGCAGAAGCTTTAAAAGACGATGAGGAAGTGGTTAAAGCAGCTTTAGAGCAAGATAGTGAAGCGTTAGAATTTGTAAGTGATAGATTAAAAGATAGAAAAGAAATTGTGGCATTAGGACTAAAGGGGGCTCCTTGGACCATTTGCTATGCCTCAGAAAAACTAAGAGAAGATAAAGAACTGGCCTTAGAAAGTTGTAGAAACTATGGACAAGCTTTGTATTATATTTCAGAAGAATTAAGAGATGATGAAGAGGTAGTAAATTTAGCAGTTATGAATAAAGGGAGCATCATAAAATATGCCAGTGACCGATTAAGAGATAATAAGGAATTAGCCAAAATAGCAGTAGGGCAAGACAAGTCAGCTTATCACTTTTTATCTTGGCGATTAAGAGAAGACGAAGAGATAAAGAATTTACTAAAGTAAATTTCAGAAAAATGCTTGTACTTTTTTGAAATTCTTTATATAATAAAGGAGAAAAACTAATGTTAGGAATAAATAGTTTGAAAGAAAAATTTATAAAAATAAAACCAAAATAATAGAAAAAGGGC
>CANPHV010000092.1 GCA_947573965.1 uncultured Clostridium sp. | reverse complement strand
TTCAGCTTTGTTCATTTAAATTACCTCCTATAAGATTTAAATAGTTTATGTACTTGATTGCATGAACAAACGCAATCATGTACTATTTAATCAATTCGCCAAAAATAGCAAAAATCCTTCTTTTTTTTACACTTTTTTTAATAGATTTTTAGTTTTTTCAGTACTTTGTGAATTTTGTTACCAGCTGGCATCATCTGTATTTCTTCTTCTGAAAATACTTTTAATGCCACAATTGCTAGAGCATAAATGATTATCGCTATGGCGATTGCTATTATTGTTGCCAATTTTCCAGCAATTATTCCTGAAAGTGTCACATAACAAAAATAAGAACAAATTCCCATGATTGTTACTGCAATTGCTGGTTTTATCACAAATTTTGAAAATGTCAAATCTAATTTTATGGTTTTTCGAAGGGCAGTTATGGCAATACTAAAAGCTACTGCATGACAAGCTACTGACCCCCAAGCTGCTCCATTAACTCCGATTTCTGGAATTGGTACTAGTACTATATTTAAAATTAATTTCACCAGCACACCGGCATCCTAATGATATAGTAGGCACCATTAATTTTCCATAACCTTGTAATGCCCCATTTATCGTTTGGTCTAGTATGGTAAAAATAACAGTCAAAGAACTAATTTGTAATATCGTTTCTCCTGAACTAGCATTTGGAAACAACAGATTAAGTATAGGTCCTGCAAACAAACACATTCCTATGGTACAAGGAAGTCCTATTAGCATCGAAGTTAGCAAAGAAAAGGACGTTTTTTGTGTAATTGTCTTTTTGTCTTTTCTTGCTTTTGCTGCTGATATTGCTGGCACTAAAGCAGTAGCAAAAGCTACATTGATGGATAAAGGCAAACTTGTTAGCATATCCACTTTCCCACCTAAAATACCATATTGCGAAATGGCCATATCTTCTGACATGAATTGCTTTAAGCTTCTTACTACGGTAAAGGAATCTATATTTTTATTGAGTGATGACATGATAGCAGTTAAAGCAATAGGAACTGAAACTAATAAAATTCTCTTAATGATTGTTTTTACTCTCTCATATTTATAATTGAAAGTCGATTTTATTTCTGTTGCTATCTCTCTGCTCCTTGTTTTATAATACATATATAAATAGCCAAATCCGGCAAAGGTTGCAAAGGTTGTTGCTAAAGTAGCACCTCCTGCCATCCATTCTGTGGAAGCACCAGAGATAATTGCAATAATTTCTACTAAGATAATGGTTAATGTTGTTTTAAATACTTGCTCTAAACTTTGTGACCTAGCAGTCGCTTTGATATTTTGTCTTGCATTAAAATACCCTCTCATAACAGATGAGATAGCTACAAAAAAGATGGCTGGCGATAAAGCAACTAATGTCATTTCTGCTTCTGGTATTTGTAACCACAAGTTAGCTATCATATGGGCTCCTAAGAATAGCAATAAACTTCCTACTAAACCAATCATCGCAAAAGTTGCAAAAGCAATTTTGAAAATTCGGTATCCTCCTTTATGGTCTCCGAACGGCAATTCTTTCGGATACTAATTTTGAAATAGCATTAGGAACTCCTATCGATGAAATAGTAAGTAGCATTGCATAAATTTGATAGCCTGCTGCCACAATTCCATTTCCTTTATCTCCAAATCCTTCTCGATTGGTTAGATATAAGGTATATATTAAGCCTAATAATTTGATTAATACTTGTGAGAAAATTAAAGTGATAACACCTTGCATAAAGGTTTCTTTTTTTTCCTTTGGCATATATTCTCCAATCCTTTCTTCTGTATTTTCCTCTTTCTTTATTTTACTTTCTTATTATAGATTTAATTACTAAAATATTCAATAGTTTAAAAAATTTAAGTTTCGACTTTTGGCAAGTGTGGGTTATAATATATCATTTTTGCAACACTGCGTAAGCGACCAAACGAGCAAAGCGAGTGCGATTGGAGCAACATACAGATAAAAATTTGATTTTGTATGTTGCGACACACAAAGTGTAAAAAAATAATATATTATAACCCACACTTGCCAAAAGTCGAAACTTGAATTTAAAAAAAGTTATTTATATTTTAAAAACAGAGAAAAATTGTGATGCTCTCATCTCCTATTTTTTCTCTGTTTTCTGATTTTTCTTTATATATTTTTATCAATATTAGGCAATATTTGTTTTTTTCTTGAAACAACACCTTCTAAAAAAGTTCTGTCATTTTCTAATTCTTTTCCAAAAGCAACTTTAATTACTTCTGCTTTTTCCCCTAAGGCAATGATTTCTGAATTACTGTTTAAAATGTCAGTAATTGCAAATACAAATAGGCTTAGTCCTTTTTCTTCTATGGTTTTATGGATAGCATTTTTAATTTCTGTTTCTCTTTTTAATACGTCTTCTATGTCTACTGTATTTACTTGTGCTATTTCAAATTTGATACCTTCTTTGTTGAATTCTTTGGCATCGATATTAAGCAATTCTTCTACTGAAAATTCGTCTAAATCCGTTCCTGCTTTTAACATTTCTAACCCATATTCATTGATATTAATTCCTGCTATTTTTTCTAATTCTTCTAATGCTTGTTTGTCAAATCGTGTCGTTGTTGGTGATTTTAGTAACAACGTATCTGAAATAATAGCACTTGCCATCAATATAGCTTCTTTTTTCTCTATTTCAAAATTAAATTGCTTAAATTCTTCATATAAAATCGTGGCTGTACAACCATATGGTTTAGCTGTGTAATATAAAGGGTCAGAAGTTCTAAAATTACTGATATTATGATGGTCTGTTACCATTTGTATTTTAGCTTTTTCGATGCCCTCTACACTTTGGTCAAAATTAGCATGGTCTACTAAAATTACTTCTTGGCCTTCTTCTACTTTTTCAATTAATTCTGGTGCTTCTATTCCTAAATAATTTAATACAAATTGGGTTTCTTTGTTGACATTTCCTAATCTAACTGCTTTTGCTTCCCATCCCACTTTTTTATTTAATATTTCATGCACCATACTTGAACAAATTGAGTCTGTGTCTGGATTTTTATGTCCAAAAATTAATACTTTATTTTCCATTTTCTTCTCCTTTTAATTTGTTATATATCTATATTTTAATGCTTTTATTATAATTTCTTTTCTATGGCTTGTCAATATTTTTAATAATTTCTGCTAAGTCTTCTTTTGTAAATTGATATTTTTCATTACAAAAATGACATACTAATTCTGCTTTTCCTTCTGTTTCTATGATATTTTGTAATTCTTCTTTTCCAATAGTTGCCAAAGCTCCTGCCATATGTTCTTTTGAACAATCACATTGATAAATTGGTGTGATATTTTCTTCTATTATTTTTACGTTTTCGTCTCCTGTAATTCTTTTTGCAATTTCTTGCAAGCTCAAATTTTCGTCTAACATCTTTGATATAGCTCCTGCTTGAAAAATGGCTTGTTCCACTTTTGAAATTTCTTCTTCTCCGGCGTCTGGCATTGGATTGATTAAATATCCTCCTGCCGATTTTACCCCATTTTTGTCTACTAATACGCCCAATGCCACTGCTGAGTTTCTTTGTTCTGAGTTTACAAAATAATTGGCAAAGTCATCTGCTATTTCTCCTGAAGTCAATGGCGAAATTCCGATATAAGGCTCTTTTAATCCAATGTCTTTTATGACATTGATATAACCTTCATACCCAACGGCACCTCCTACATCTAGTTTTTCAAATTCGTTTAATGGTATGTCTACTTGTGGATTGATGACATAACCTTTGATTTTGGGAAAGTTATTGGTTGTTGCTACCATCATTTCAATTGGTCCATTTCCTTTAATTTGTACTGTTAACTTGTCTTTTACACTTTTCATTTCTATTCCCATAATGGCTGTTATGGTTAGCATTCTCCCAAAGGCTGCTGTGACGACTGGACTTAAGTCATGCGTTTTTCTTGCTTTTTCTACTAGATTGGTGGTGTCTGCACATATGACCGATATTTTTTCGTTATGTGCTAAAAATTTTATGATTTTGTCTGACATTTTTCTTCCCTTCCTTTTTTCTTTTCTATTTTAATACATTTTGCTTGTAATGGCAAGTTTATTTGTGCTATAATACTTAAAAAAATGAAAAAGGGGTTTTTTATGAATTTATATGTTGTTAGACATGGACAAACAGATTGGAATATAGAACGTCGCTTACAAGGAACTTCTAATGTTCCTTTAAATGATACTGGTATCAAGCAAGCACAAAATTTAGCTGAAACTCTAAAAAATATCGATATTGATTTTATTTTTTCTTCACCTCTTCAACGAGCCTATGATACAGCAAGTATTGTTAATCAGCATAAAGGCTTACCCATCCATATAGATGCTCGATTAATAGAACGTGGTTTTGGTGATTTTGAAGGATTAGACGATATTTCTTCTTTTGACTGCAATATCAATAAATTATTAGACTACCATCTAAATTATAATCTTTATCATGTGGAACCAATTCAAAATGTCTTTACTAGAGTTTCTTCTTTATTATCCGATTTAAAGAGTCACTATCCAGATAAAAAGGTTCTTTTAGCTACTCATGGTGGTGTAATTCAGGTAATAGAATCCATTATTAAGGATTTACCAAAAGAAACTGATTTACAACTCTTAAGTGTGGGCAACTGTGAATATCGAACTTATTCCTTTGATATTTTAAAAGAACAGGGTATTTCAAAATAAAAAAATAGTACCAACTTTGCTGGCTAAACTAACTAGCAAGTGGTACTATTTTTATTTTCTTTTTAAAATTGCAACCATAACTTCTGTTGACATTTTCTCTAAAGACTTCCAATCTTTGGATACATTTTTTAAGGTTCCTAAATAAGCTTCCTCCATTGTTACATTTTTCTTTACCATATCTAACAAAATCCCAATATCTACCCCATAATCTTTATCAAATTCGATTTCTTCAAAACATTGCTTTTTTCCTGCAATCATTCCACTTAATGGTTGTTGATATTGCATCATTTCTGGGAATAATATTTTTAACATTGGTTTTGCTACTAATTCAGTAACTCTTCCACCTTCTCTATCAAAAGTGGCTTTTACAAAATCCACATCTTTTTCAGTAATTGGTTTCACAAGCCTATCTACTACATCATTTGTATAATCTGCAATATCAGCATCCAAAAAAACAACAATATCACCAATAGCACTCTTAATTCCTTCTTCCATGGCATAACCTTTTCCTTGTTGTTCACACTTTACAACCTTAGCCCCTTTTTTCATTGCAACTTCTTGCGTTTTATCTGTGCTTTTATTATCTACTACAATAATTTCCTCTACATACTTGCATTTTTTTGATTTGTCTATCACATTTGCTATATTTTCTTCTTCATTAAAAGCAGGTATTATTACACTAACTTTTTTCTCCATCTGTTTTCCCTTCTTTATCTTATTTATGTTACTTGTTGATAATATATGAATTATATCACTTTTACCTTTTATTGTCAATGAACGCACGCTTATTTTGTCTCATCGTATGTGTCAAGTAAATGTAGGCAATTTTTTTATCTTTTTTATAATCCTTCA
>CANPHV010000091.1 GCA_947573965.1 uncultured Clostridium sp. | reverse complement strand
GCCCTTTTTCTATTATTTTGGTTTTATTTTTATAAATTTTTCTTTCAAACTATTCTCCTAAATATTTGGCTATATATTTTAAAAGTCACACGATTTAATGTTCTCATATATCTATTTTTGCCACTCTTTTTTGTTGTTAAAATCTTATTTTTCTTCCAGTTTGGAAATCTTTGTTGTACCGTTTCCCATGTTTCTTGTAACACACGTTCTCTTATTTTTTTATCTGGTATCTTTGCCATTCTTAAAAAAGAGCTACAAAAAGCATATCTTACATACACATATTCCAATTCTGTTTGATATTCTTCATATATCCCCTTTTCTTGGTAATCCTTGATTACATGTTCTAGTACATCAAAAATTTCCTTGGTTCTTTCATTTTGTGAATTGGAAATTGAACCTTCTCTTTGAACATAATGAATGCAAGGCTCTTTTAGAAATGACACTTTTTCTAAAAAAGGAATTAATTTATAGGTAAATTCTACATCTTCATAGCGATATCCTTTCGGGAAAGTTACTTTGGCTCGGTTTAGTACTTCTTTTTTGATTAGTTTATTCCAAGCAACAACCCTAATTTTTTCTAAAGCTTCTTGTTTTCCTTGATAAATTTCTCCGCTATCTTTTTTTTGCTTGTTTGGATATTCCCAATAAAAATCACATTCTACCATGTCACTGTCTTCTTTTTTGGCTAATTCATACATTTTTTGATAAGCATCTTTTTCAATGTAATCATCAGCGTCTAAAAAAGCAATATACTCCCCTTTTGCATAGGGCATCCCATAATTTCTAGCATCTGATAGTCCACCATTTTCCTTCTCTATATATACCATTTTCTCTGGAAATTGTTTCATTATTTTTTGTATAATTTCTTTTGACTTATCTGTTGACCCATCATTTACCACAATGATTTCAATGTCTTCTAAGGTTTGTTCTACTAATGTTTTTAAACATTTCTCTACATAGGCTTCTACATTATAAACTGGTACGATTACACTTACTTTCGGCATTTTTTCTACCTCATTTTCAAATATAATTTAATGTCTATTTTTAATAGCATTTTTTTAAGTAATTGCTTTAGATTTCTTGCTTTAATATTTTGACTGAATTTTCTATTTCTTATTTCTTGTATATATTTATTTTGGTCTTTTTCTTGTAATTCTTTTAATTTTAACAAAATAGCATTTGTATAATAGATTTTAATGTCTTCTTTGGCTCTTTTGGTTAGTTCGAATTTTTCGATGGTTTCTACCATATTATCATAATGTGCTAAGCAATCGTCCATTTTTAGAAGTGTTTTTTGGTAGTCATTATTTCTCGTAATGCTATTTTCTACTTGCACATAATTGTATAGGTAATCCTTAATAGATACTACACTTTTAGCTATCAGCAAAAGGATTGGTATCAACCCAAAATCCTCATGATAAGTTCTTTGAAAAGATAACTTATTCTTTGTAAATAGTTCTTTTTTCATAGCATATACACAGGGAGAATCTAACAAGATGTCTTCACCATACATTTTATGAAAGGCTTCTTGTCCTATCATTTCTTCAAAAACTGGACCATCTACTTTTTCTAATACTTTTCCACTTTGGTCTACTCGTTGTAGTTTAAACTTGATTAAGTCAATTTGTTTTTCCATATAAGGCTCTAACTTTTCTACTAATTGGCTGTCTATGGAATCATCTGAATCTACAAATAAGATATAAGGCGAAGTTGCTTTTTGAATTCCAAAATTTCTGGTTTTGGCAATTCCTTCGTTTTCTTTTTCAAAGTATTTTATCTTGATTGCGTCTTTTTGTTTTTCTAGATAGTCTTCAATGATTTCTTTGGAATTGTCGGTTGAACCATCATTTATGATAATGATTTCTATTTTTTCTTTTATGGTTTGTTCTCTAATGGAATTTAAACATTTTTCTATGTATTTTCCTGTATTAAAAACAGGTACAATGATACTTAAAACTGCCATATTTTCTCCTCTTTTAAAAGATTTTTTCTAACTTTTCTATGATTTCCTGGTTGTATTTTTGGCTATCAAATTTTTCTTTTATTTCAAATCCGTTTTCTATTATTTGCTTCATTTTTTGATAAATGTCTTCTTTTGTTTTTTCTGAAACAAGTCCATATCCTTGTTCTACTTCTTGGTAATCAGACACTTTTGTAGTTAGGATAGGTCTATTTAAAATAAAGCTTTCTAAAAACACTACTGGATAGCCCTCATAATCTGAACTTAAAATAACACCATCTGCTATTTTAAAATAGGGATATGGATTTTGTTTTTTTCCTAAAAAGAAAATGGTATCTTCTAATTTTTCTTTTTTTACCAACTCTTGATACATTTTGCTATCTTGTCCATCTCCAATCAATAAAATTTTGAAGGCTTTGTTTTCTTGTTTTAGTTGCTTGGCTGCTTCTATTATTCTGGTTAGTTTCTTTTGCTTTTCGTCATGTCTTCCCACATTAATAAAGGTAAATTTTTCTTCGTCTTTTTTTAGTTCAATTGGTTCTTCTGCCATTTTTTTGATTTTGCTATCATTAATTAAATTGTTACATACCATCGTTTTTGCTTCTAATTCTGGAAAGACTTTTAGGAAACTTTCTTTTCCTTCTTTCGATACAAAGATAATATTTTTGAATTGATGGCATTTTTTCTCTTCGAAAAATTTTTTTACTTCTTCTTTTTTATTGTCAAATAGTGTTAAGTAATCGGCATGTCCCCATAAACAGTTATTTTTTGACGCCATTCTTGCAACAAAAGAACTACTATTGGAATATGTGGCAAAAGAGGCTGCAAAATCAAATTTATTTTTATATTTCAAAATAAATTTAATTCTTTTTATTAGATTCTTATATTTTCTTCTTATTATATTTTTGCTGTCATCTGGTGTATATTCTATGATAGTAATGTTAGGATTTAATTCTCCTAAAAAAATGCCCTGTTTTTTTTCTAATACAACAGTAATATCATAGTTTTTTTCTTTTAACTGGTTTACTAATGTGACTAAGGCTGTTTCAATTCCTCCTAAGTCTAAAGAATAGGCTGCAAATAATAATTTTTTCATTTTTTTCGTCCTTTTTCTGTTATCAAGCTTGATTTTATCACGTATTTTTTCAATAATCAAGCCTCCCTAAAAAATAAAACTCACAACTTTTCTATTGTGAGTTCATTTTTTTATTTATATTGATTATCAATTTCTTTTAAAATAACGTCATGTGCGCCACCTTCTGTAATACTAATATCAGAAACTAATGTAAGTCTTGCTTTTTCGTGGAATTCTGGGATACTAATACAACCACAATTACACATAGTAGATTTAATTTTAGCCACTGTGATTGCCAAATTGTCTTTTAGGCTACCAGCATAAGGAATGTAAGAGTCAACACCTTCTTCAAAAGAAAGTTTTTTAGCGCCTCCCATGTCATATCTTTGCCAGTTTCTAGCTCGATTAGAGCCTTCTCCCCAATATTCTTTTACAAAAGCATTTCCTTTTTTGATTACTCTTGTTGGGCTTTCGTCAAATCTTGCAAAATATCTTCCCATCATAACAAAGTCTGCTCCTAAGGCTAAAGCGATGGTAATATGATAATCGTGTACAATTCCACCATCAATACATAATGGAATATAGATTCCTGTTTCTTCAAAATATTCGTCACGCGCTGCTGCTACGTCTATTAAGGCAGAGGCATTTCCACGACCAATTCCTTTGGTTTCACGTGTGATACAGATAGAGCCTCCTCCTACACCGATTTTGATAAAGTCTGCTCCTGCTTTTGCTAGGTACATAAAGCCTTCTCTATCTACTACATTTCCTGCACCGATTTTAACGTTATCTCCATATTTTTCTCTTACAAAGTCTATGGTATTTTTTTGCCAAACAGAGTATCCGTCAGATGAGTCCATACAAATTAGGTCTACTCCTGCTTCTACTAGGGCTGGTATTCTTTCTTCATAATCTCTTGTGTTGATTCCAGCACCTACAATATATCTTTTGTTCTCATCTAATAATGAGTCTGGATTGTTTTTTCTTTCTTCATAGTCTCTTCTAAATACTAAATATTTTAGTCTTTCTTCGTCGTCTAATATTGGTAAACATGCAATTTTATTTTCCCAAATTAGGTCGTTTGCTTCTGCTAGACTAATTCCTTCATGCGCCCATACAACTTTGTCTTTTGGTGTCATGAATTTGTCGATTGGTTCTTCAAAGTTGTCTCTTGAAATTCTATAGTCTTTGTCTGTTACTAGTCCTACAAATTTTCCCCTTGCGGTTCCATCGTCTGTAATGATTACAGTAGAATGTCCTGTTTCTTGTACTAGGTCAATGACTTCTCTTAATAGGGTTCCTGATTTTACGTTAGAGTCACTTACAACAAATCCTGCCTTATGTTTTTTTACGTGTCTTACCATTTTAGCTTGTGATTCGATAGATTGTGAACCGTAAATGAAGGCTACTCCTCCTTCTCGTGCTAAAGCAATTCCCATTTGTTCTCCTGATACAGATTGCATGATAGCAGATACCATTGGTACGTTTGCATGGTATTTTGCTTCTTCTCCTTTTTTGTATTTAACTAATGGTGTTCTTAAAGATACATTGGTTGGTATGCATCTTTCGTCTGTTAAGTTTGGTAATAATAGGTATTCGTTAAATGTTCTTGAAATATCTCCTACGATTTTTGCCATTTTCTTTTTCTCCTCCCTTTTTTAGAATATAAAAATAAGATGTTCTTACATCTTCTCCCTTGGTTTATTTTTCCTATTATACTACATTTTTTTACATTTGTAAATAGAAAATAACAAAAGAATGCTGTTTTTAGCATTCTTTCTATGTAAAATATTTATTGTTCAACAGGATAAACACTTACTTGTTTTTTATCTCTACCTTTTCTTTCAAATTTTACTGTTCCATCTACTAATGCATATAATGTATCATCACTACCTTTTCCTACATTAGTTCCTGGATGCATTTTGGTTCCTCTTTGTCTTACTAGGATATTTCCTGCTAATACAAATTGACCGTCAGCTCTTTTGACACCAAGACGTTTAGATTCACTCTCTCTTCCGTTATGGCTGCTACCTTGACCTTTCTTATGAGCCATGCTTTCTCACTCCCTTCGGTTCGATTTTTGTTTATCGTTTCGATTTATTTTTATTTTAAGCTTCTGCTTTTTTAGCAGCTGTTTTTATGGCTGTAATTTCTACTTTTGTGTATGGTTGTCTATGTCCTTGTTTTCTTCTATAATTCTTTTTAGGTTTCATTTTGAAAACAATGATTTTTTTCGCTTTACCATGAGAAACTACTTTTCCTTCTACTTTTACACCTTTTACATAAGGATTTCCAATTTGTACTTTTCCCTCATCCGATACAAAAACTACATTTTCAAAAGTAATCTTTTTACCTTCCTCTGCATCTAATTTTTCAAAAAATACAACATCTCCTTCTGCTACTTTGTATTGTTTTCCACAGCTTTCAATGATTGCGTACATTTAAAATGCACCTCCCTTATTTGTATACTCGCTAATCCTTATTTTTCAGGCAATTAACT
>CANPHV010000090.1 GCA_947573965.1 uncultured Clostridium sp. | reverse complement strand
AAATTACTTTTTTTCCTGTTTCTTTTTCTAATTGTTCTCTAGCAAGTTTAGCAATATTTCCACCTTTGATAACAGAAGATTGTACTAATCTTAAAATTTGTTCTGTATTCATTACATCTGTCTCTCTTAATTTCCCATCATATGCTTTCATTTTCAACTGGTTAATATTACTAACCAGTTCACTGCCTTCTTGAATTAACTTGTTTTTTACCCATTTCCAATAATTTCTCGATTTTTGATAATCATTATCTGTTAAAACTGCTACAATATCTACTACTGAAAATACCAATTTTCCTCATCTTCATTCCATGCTACTCTAATATTTTTATCTTCAAATAATTTAATACTATTATTTTGTTCTTTTATTACATAACCTGTGCTTTTTTGTTTCTTTAAATGTGCCAAAGGTCCATCCCCTCTAACTCTCTTTGGCTCCCTCTGGCTTCGTTCTTAAATATTATCGATAAAATCGCTTAATGTGCACAATGGCACTTTTCTCCAGCCTAGAAACTTGAGCCTGTGAAATTCCTATTTCATCTGCTACCTCCATTTGTGTTCTTCCATCAAAAAATCTTTTTACAACAATCATTCTTTCTTTTTCATTCAATTTCTTTAATGCCCCTTCTATCGCCATCCTTTCTGTCCACATATCGTCTGTATTTTTATGGTCTTTTACTTGATCCTCTAGATAAAGGCTTTCAGAACTTTCGTTGTAAACTGGTTCTTGTAAAGAAACTGGGTCCTGTATAGCATCTAAACTAAAGACAATTTCTTCTTTTTTCACTCCTAGTTCTTTCGCAATTTCTTCTATTTTGGGTTCTTTTCCATGTTCTTTGGCATATTTATCCTTATAATGGATAACCTTGTATGCCAAGTCTCTTACTGACCTACTAACTCTTATGCTATTGTTGTCTCTTAGGTATCTTTTTACCTCTCCGCACAATCATTGGCACAGCATAAGTACTAAATTGGACATTTTGACTTAAATCAAAATTATCAATGGCTTTAATAAGCCCAACACATCCTACTTGAAACAAGTCGTCTGGTGCTTCTCCTCTTCCATAAAATCTTTGAATTACACTTAATACTAGTCTTAAGTTTCCATGTATAAATGTTGTTCTTGCTTCTTCATCTCCTGCTTTTATTTTTATAAATAGTTCTTCTTTTTCTTTTCTACTTAATATTGGTAATTTTGATGTGTTAACCCCACATATTTCAACTCTGTTGTGATACAAAAGAAAAACCTCCTTTGAATTTACTTATTTTAAGTATTTCCAAATTTGGTTTTTTTATGCTTTTCTATCATGATTTCCACATAATTATCCGATTTTACTCGCAATTTCTTTTTTCATTTTACCAATAATCTTTTTTTCTAACCTCGAAATATAGCTCTGCGAAATACCGAAGCTCATCTGCGACTTCTTTCTGCGTTTTCTCCTTTCCTGTTTGAAAACCAAATCGCATTTCCATGATATCTTTCTCTCTCACATTCAGTTTACTAATAGAAGCACGTAAAAGTGATTTATCCACCTCATCTTCTAAATTTCTAGAAGTAATATCAGGTTCTGTTCCTAAAATGTCTGAAAGCAATAATTCATTGCCATCACCATCTTTATTTAACGGCTCATCAATCGAAACTTCTCCTTTTATTTTGTTATTCTTCCTTAAATACATTAGAATTTCATTTTCAATACAACGAGAAGCATAAGTCGCCAATTTTATCTTTTTATCTGAATTAAAAGTATTTACCCCTTTCATCAATCCGATGGTTCCAATGGATATTAAATCCTCTATCCCTATGCCTGTATTTTCAAATTTCTTTGCAATATAAACCACCAGCCTCAAGTTTCTTTCAACCAACTTTTGGCGAACTGGTAAATTATCTTCTTGATTTAATTGTTCAATCAGCTCTGCCTCTTCTTCTGGTGGTAATGGTGGTGGAAGGGTTTGACTTCCTGCTATATAAAATATGGGTAAATATTCTATCTCATCTTTTTCATTCATATATTTAGCGCAAATGGTATTAATCCCATTTTTCACAAACTCAAAAATGCTCATCATTTCCTCCTTTCTTCCTACGCGGGGATTACGGGGGAGGAATTAGGGGACGTTGCTTAAAATCCCCCCTAATCCCGCTTTCTCATTCTAGCCCTATTAATGCTCTATATTCTCCCCTTTTGGTTAAAGATTTGTTATACATTCCTAAAATAATGTTTTCCTTCTTTTTTTCTCCTTCATCACTTTTTATTGTAACGGAATCTACTCTAATTCCTAATAGCATTCCATTTTGTTTTCCTAAAGAAGAAAATGGGATGAATTTTAACTTCACTATGTATTCTTCTCTAATATTTTCTGGTATGCCCCTAAAATCACCTCCTAACAATTCATCTAAATGGTTTAAAATTTCTTTTGGTAGGCAATCATATAAAAGTGTATGTTCTACCACAATAACAGGTGTGTTGGTTATTGGTTCTTTTAATAGATTTCCCGTATCTATCATGGCTACTGTTTCTACTTTTTTACCATTTAATTCAAAGGCTACCTTTGTAAACATATCCTTTTTAGTGATTTTTGATTTTACAACTGTAAAAGCTGCCATAATGACAATAAAAGCAATGATTGCTCCTAATAAGATTGTCTTTAACGGATAGGTTCCCAAAAACAGTCCATTTCTCATCAAGATATCTTGTGGCTTTACAATATAGATTAAGGCAAATGCTGCTCCACCAAATACAAAAGAAGTTAAATAAAATAGTAATAAATCTTTCCACATTTTCTTGATGGTTTGTGGATTAAATGCTATATATATGATTACAATGGATAAGATAATTTTGAGTAACATACTTGCATATATTTCTAAAATAGACACATAAGATACGACAGAATAAATTGCTCCTAATAAACTTGCGAGCAATAATCGTATCTTTTTTATTTGTTCTTTTAAAATCAGTCCTGTCGCCAATAATATGATAAAGTTCATAATTAAGTTTTCCATTAATACTATATCAAGATAAATAGTCATGCCATCACCTGTGTCATTATTATAGTCCTTTTGTTTTAAAAAAACTGTCTTTTCTTATTGGCGAAAAAAAGAAATAATCGAGCTTTTTCGATTATTTCTTATAAGACATTACATATTTTTGTTTTTAGTTTTTCTTAGGAAAGAAGGTATGTCTAAGTCATTTTGTGATGAATTTGTTTCTGAACTTGCTGGTATTGAGTTGATTTTCTTTTCCCAAGTTTTTGATACAATATTGTCTACACCGATACTTGAAATTGGTGCATTGTTTTTTTCAAATCCTGTAGCAATAACGGTAATTTTGATTTCATCACTCATGCTAGTATCTGTTACAGTACCGAAGATGATATTTGCTTCTGGGTCAACACTTCTTTGTACTAATTCTGCTGCTGTATTTACTTCGTGTAATCCTAGGTCTTCTCCACCAGTAATGTTGATGATAACTCCTTTTGCTCCTTCGATTGAAGTTTCTAGCAATGGACTTTGGATTGCTTCTTTGGCTGCATCTTCTGCTCTGTTTTCTCCTGAAGCACTTCCTACACCCATGTGCGCCATTCCTTGATTTAACATAATGGTTTTTACGTCTGCAAAGTCCAAGTTTACTAGTCCTGGTATTGCAATTAAGTCTGAAATACCTTGTACACCTTGTCTTAAGATATCATCTGCCATTTTGAAGGCTTCAATAATTGACGTTTTTCTATCAATGATTTGTAGTAGTTTGTCATTTGGTATTACTACTAAAGTATCTACTTTTCCTTTTAAACTTTCAATTCCTCTTTCTGCTTGTGAAAGTCTTTTCTTTCCTTCGAAAGTAAATGGTTTGGTTACAACTCCTATGGTTAGAATTCCCATTTCTTTTGCCGTAGATGCTACGATTGGGGCAGCTCCTGTTCCTGTTCCTCCACCCATTCCAGCAGTTACGAATACCATGTCTGCTCCTCTTAATACTTCTGCTATTTCTGCTTTGCTTTCTTCTGCTGATTGAGCTCCAATGTCAGGGTTAGCTCCAGCTCCTAAACCTCTTGTTATTTTTTCTCCAATTTGAATTTTGGTATTGGCTCTTGAGGTTTGCAAAGCTTGTCTATCGGTATTAACAGCAATAAAGTCTACTCCTTTTATTCCAATATCAATCATTCTATTAACAGCATTGTTTCCTGCTCCACCTACACCGATAACTTTTATGGTTGCTGTTCCATCCATCATTGTAATATTATTGTTATTTTCCTCATTGTAATCCATCATTTAGTTTTTCCTCCCTACTAAATTAACTATTGCTAGTTTATATTTTTTTAAAATTAATAACGTTTTTTATGAATAGAAAAAGTCTTTAATTCTGTCCATAATATTTCTGAAAACACTTTCATCATTTTGTGTGTCAATGTTACTCGATACGGTTTTAGCAAATGGTCTTGCTGCAATATAACGAACCAAAGCATAACTGGTTCGATAGGCTGGTTTTACCGTGCTTACGGCTCTTCCTGTTGAAATTTTGACAGGAATGTTTAAATTGATTTTTCCTGCTACGTCGCTTTTGTTTATATTTGTAATTCCTTGCCCTGTTAAGATAACATTGTTAATTCTATGTTTTACGCCATGATTTGTAATATCTTTATTGATGATACTAAATATTTCTTCAATTCTTGCTTCTATAATTTCAATTAGTTCCGAACTTTTAATAATTCTGTTTTTGTTATCATCTCTAGAAGTATTCAATATAATGTCATTGTCATTATCAATAAAAGATTTTAATGCTAGTCCATATTGTCTTTTTAACTTGTCCGCTTCTTCTTCTGAAATGTTTAACACCAATGCAATGTCATTGGTAATGTTGTCTCCTCCTAATGGGATGGAATTGGTATAAACAAAGGTTGAACCTTCGAAAATTCCTATATCTGTGTTCCCAGCTCCCATGTCTAACAACATTACATTGTCATGTAATTCGTTTTTATCCAAGATTAAATTTCTTTCTGCTAATGTAATTGGTACAATTCCGTCTATTTCCAGTCCAGCTTTTTTAAATACGCCATTTAGTTGTCTTACATAGTCTCTATCGGCTAGAATTACTTGTGCGCTTATGGTAAAGGCTGAACTTAAATTTCCTACAGGGTCTGACACAACGGTTCCATTTTCGAGTGTTATTTTGTCAGGCACAATATCAATTAGGGTTTTTCCGTCTGGTATTTCTATGTCTTTTACTTGCATAAGGGCACTTTGTACGTCTCTTACGGATATGCCAGCATATTTGTCTTTGATTTCTTTGGTTATGCTGTTTTGTACAATGGTTATATGTTTTCCTGGAATGGTTACATAGGCTGAATTAATTCTTAAATTGGTTTCATCTTCGGCATTTTTGATGGTTTTTGCTATGCTTAAACTAATGTCGTCTTCGTTTATTATCTTCCCCTTCTTTAGTCCACTACATTTATATGAGGTATTACATATGATTTCAATTTGTCCGAAGTTATTGACCTCTCCTACAACGGTGCAAACTTTACTTGTCCCTATGTCTATACCTACAATGATATCTCCTATTGCCAAGTTAATTCCTCCATTTT
>CANPHV010000089.1 GCA_947573965.1 uncultured Clostridium sp. | reverse complement strand
TTTTAGCAATAAGGGTGTATTCGGTCTCTAATTCTACATTTTCAATTACAAATGTAATATGCTCAGCGTCAAATTCTTTGGTAGCTACTATTTCGCCATCACTATTTCTAACTAAATCAGCTTTTCCTCTAATAAATGCCTTATCTGGGTCTACGATATTAGCTGTTAATCTAACAGTACTATTGTCAATGTCGTCTACTTGTAAAAATGCTTGGCTAGTAGGTTTGTCTTTTAAGACATCTACTTGCACATTATTTCTTACATGGGCTATTACATTTCCTTCAAAAATGAATTCTGTTGTATCTAAGTTTAAGATTCCAGCTGTTTCTCCTGCACTTAATGTCACTGTATAGGTCACATTTTCGTCATTATCAATATGTTTGGTTGCAATACATTTTAGGTTATTTACCATAATGTGTGTAAGTTTTAGGTCTTTTTTGTTGGTTTCCACTTTATAGGTTAATGTGATATTTTCATTTTTTTCTGGATATTTTTTAGAAACGTCTACTTTTTCAATGTTTACAACTGGGTTTGCTTCTATGGTTTCTTCCAACAATACTTCTTCTGTATGAATAGATTCATCATCATTTTCTAATAGTTGGTAATTCGCAATTATTTTTACTTTATAGCTATCTTGCATTGTTGCTGTGCTAGTGTCTAACTGACTATTAATGTAATAGGTATTTTTGATTTCTTCTTCGGTTTCTTCATCTGTTAGGTTTTCTTCTACTAATTTATCGGTTAAATTTTTAGTTGTTATTTCGTTATTTTGGTTATCATATAATTTTACGGTAAGGTCAGTGATTGTTTTGTCAATATCTTTTAAGAAAAGATGCATATTAATTTCTTTGTCTTCTACGCTTTCATTTGCTCTAAATCGTTTTACTACTGGTGCGTTTTTGATTACTTTTACTTCTACTTCTTGCCCTACTTCAAAGTTCTTTCCGTTATTTAAAATTACTTTTTCTAATTTAACAGTATGGGTTCCTGTACTAGTTGCTCCATCTACTACTGCTTTATATTTATCGTTTTCTTTGGTTAATGGATAGGTTTTTCCATTGATAATCGCTTCTTTTGGTGTACAAGTAGTAGCATTTGTGCTATTGAATTTTAAATTTATGTATTCTCCTGTCTTAAATTCTTCTGTTTTTTCTTCGATTCCGTCATGATAACGATAGGTCTCTAAATCGGATACTTTGAAATCATAGTTTACAACTAATTTTAAGTCTTCTTTTTCAGTAACCGTTACTTGATTTTCTCCTTCTATTTCTAAAGTATCGCTATCTAAGTTATAGGTCAAGCACATAATAATTTCATAGATTTTTCCTTCTTCTACTTTAACGTTAATTTTGTTATTTCCAGCTGTTACTTCTCCTGTTAAGATAGCATCTCCGTCTGCTGACTCATTTTCTGCTTCGTTTTCTCCTTGTTTTTCAACAATTCTATAATTTCCAGAGACAAAGGCTTGGTCAGGGTCTACTACATCAAAGGATACATTCAATTCTGTTTTTTCGATATCTTCTTCTACTGTCCAGTTTTGAATTTGAGGTTGTTGTTTTAAGACATCAACTTTAATTACCTCTTCTATTTTCACTTCTTTGCCATTGTCCAATTTTGCTTTTTCTAGTTTGTATTCTTTTACCCCGCTGGTATTTCCTACATTTATTTTAATTTCGTATAAATTGTTATTGGCTTCGTTTCTTTTTATTTCATATTCTTTTCCATTTACTGTAATTGCTTGAATGGTTGCATCATAATTTACATCTGCATCAAAGCTTATTACTATTTCTTCGCCTTTTATTGGGTAATAGTTATTCACTAATAAGTCTCTTATTGTTACTTCATAATTTAATTTATTTTCGATTTTTTGGATTAGAATACTTAAGTCAGTTATTGTGATTTTCCCATCACTATTCATATCTGCATTTTCTAATAAGGTTTTTACTTCTTCAATTGGTTTGTCTTCTCCTAATGGTTTCAAATGAATTAAATGAGCTTCTAACAAACTAACGTCTGCATAGTTAATGGCTCCATCTCCATTTAGTTCTCCTTTTTGAGCGAAGGTAGTAACAGCTCCATAAACCGTTCCTATCAATTGCATTGATAATACAATAGCTAGTGTTGCAACTACTGTTGCTTTTGTTTTCTCACTTGTTATCCATTTCTTTCCAAAATGAACGGCTCTTACTGCTAATAGTACTTCTACTGCTAGTAATAAGAATAGCATGGTATAATTTTTACCGGTTTTTGGTAGTTTTCCTTGATATTGTTGGTCTTGATTTTCTAGCTGTACACCACCATTTGGTTTATTGTTATTTGGTTTTTCGATGTTTGGTTTACTAGGTGGTACTTCTCCAGGGTCTTGGTCTTCTGGCTTCTCATCTGGTTTCTCAATTGGTTTGTCATCTGGTTTCTCATCTGGTTTTTCATCTGGCTTTTGTTCTTCTATAATGTCCATTTCAAGATTAGCCTTTTTCTCATTTACTACATAAATATCTTCTTTTCCTTGTGAAGTTACCATATCTAGCATTTTAACTTCTGTTTTAGTAGCTTTTACCCCTTCTTTTACTTGAAGTGATACTTCTACTATGTTTTCTTCTAGAGTAGTTCCTGCTTTTTTATAAACAACAAATTCGCAAGTTTGGGAATTATATTCTAATCCCTCCCAACCACTTAATGCTTTAAAATTAGCTTCTTTTACTTCTTCAAATACAGTTTTGTCATATTCCAAAACCCCTTTGTAGGCATTAATTCCATGATTTATGTCTTGGAAACTATCTACTTTTAAGGTAAATACAACGGTTTCTTTTTCATATAACTTTTGAGAAGTGGCTGTTAAAGTCGCTTCTAATTTTGAGGTAGCATATGATAAAGTAGTTGTCAAAATTAGAATTAAAATTGCAAATATCATGCTAATTTTCTTTTTCATTTTTTTCATCCTTTCCTTCACTAAAAATTGGGCTGAAATTCTTTCATTTTTTCAACCTATTTTTCTTTAACTATATTTATCTAAATTGTAACAACATTTTATTTTTCTATCAACCTATCTTTTCTTTACTTTTGCTTTTTATAGCTTCTACATTATATGCTTGCTTAAGACTTTGTTTGTAGTTTTACAATTTGTTTTCTTTTTTGAAATAGTTCTGTAATATTTTTTACCTTTACCTCGTATTCTCGATTTCCGTAGCATTAAAGAGAACCACAGGGGAAATACCTTTTGGCTCCCTGTGGCTCTTTCTTGCTCCTTTTAGCACTACTTTATTATTTTTTCTATGAATTGTTCCAACCAATTTTTTTCTTCTTCCATCTCAACTTCTTCTGAAGCTGATTCCACATAATCTTTTTTTGGTAAGGTAACGTACATAGTTTGTTTATTGGTTAATTTTTGCATTCCTAATTTTTCTTTGGCTAATTTTTCAATCGTATTCAAATTTACACTATTTTGGATACTAACTTCTAGTTGCTCGTTTTCTTTTTGCATAGTTGACAATTCTCTTTTTAACGTTTGTAATTGATTGAATTTTTCATTTATTTGTGAGTTTCGATAACTTATTGCTAAAAGTATTACAAATATACTAACAACAGCAAATGTTAATTTCATATGTTCCTTTTTTTGTTTGTTTGATATTCTGACATCTTGTTTTGGTAAATCTTCTACTACTCTTATTCTTTTCTTTTGTACTTGTTTTCTTCGTTCTACTTCTGGTTGTATTTTTCTTGGATTGGTTCCATATTCATATCTACTTCTTGCCATAAGTTATTCACCTCCTTTTATTTTCTTTCAAAAATCCTAAGTTTTGCACTTTTACTTCTTGTATTTTCTTCTAATTCTTTTTTGGTTGCTATGATTGGTTTTTTGGTTATGATTCTTCCTAACTGTTTAGCTCCACAAACACAATATGGTAAGTCACTTGGACAGCTGCATTTGCCTTTTGCTTCTATATACGCATTTTTTACAGCTCTATCTTCTAAAGAATGAAATGTTATAACACATAACCTGCCACCTTCTTTTAAGCATTCAATACTGTCCCTTATGGTTTGATATAATGGTTTTATTTCATTATTTACTTCAATTCGAATGGCTTGAAAGGTTCTTTTTGCTGGATGACCATCTTTTTGTTTGGATTTTGGAATTGATTTTTCAATGATTTCTACCAAATCTTTCGTTGTTTTTATTGTTTTTTCTTTTCTGCTTATGCAAATATTTCTGGCAATTTGTCTTGAAAATCTTTCTTCTCCATATTCATAAATCAAATTAGCTAATTCTTCTTCTGGATATTCATTCACAACTTCTTTGGCTGTTAATTTTTGTGATTTATCCATCCTCATATCTAGGTCATTTTCACCTAAATAACTAAAGCCTCGATTTCTTTCATCTAATTGATAGGAAGAAACTCCTAAATCTAAAAGAATCCCATCTACTTTATCTATCTGTAATTGTGTTACTATGTCCTTAATGTTGTCATGATTGTCATGCACATATGTTATATTGGAAAATTCTTTTAAATTTTCTTTTGCTGCTTGCAAAGCTTCTTCATCACGGTCAATTCCTATTAGCCTTCCTTGCTTTTCTAATCTTTTTACGATTTCTTTACTATGCCCTGCTCCACCTAAGGTTCCATCTATATAAGTTCCTTTTGGATTTATTTTTAACCCTTGGATACATTCCTCTAACATGACTGGTTTGTGTTTAAATTCCATCTAGCACCTCTATTAAAAAATAGCTGGTAATCATAAAATTACCAGCTGACTTCTTCTTTTTTGTTTTATCTTTTGGTTTTTTGGCTTCTTTGGTTAAAATCTCTTTGGCATTTTATTAAATCTTTTGTTATTTTATCTTTTGTTTGGCTATCTTTCGTAATTTTATCTTTGGTTTCTTCTTGTTTTTTCTTTTGCAAGACTTCTTTTGTACTTTTGTCTTTTGTAACTTTAATTTTTTCTCTTGTATTTTTGTCTTTCGTAAACTTATCTTTGGTATCTATATAAACTTTTGCAAGTTATATACCTAACATAGTCATATTTTCAGCGATTTCATCTGCTGAAATATTTTCGTCACAGTTTTGCCAAGTTTGTTTATCCCAAATTTCAAGTCTTGTTCCTACTCCTATAATGACCGCTTCTTTTTCTAAGTTTGCTGCCATTCTTAGGTTGTTAGGAATTAAAAATCTACCTTGTTTGTCTATTTCACATTCGGTTGCTCCTGATAAGAAAAATCTTACAAAGTTTCTGGCATTTTTATCAGATAAGGGTAAGGTTTTTAATTTTGTTTCAAAATTGAACCACTCATTTTGTGAAAACGCAAATAAACATCCATCTAATCCCTTTGTTACGATGAATTTTTCTCCCATGTCATTTCTTAGTTTTGCTGGCATGATTACTCTGCCTTTGGCATCAATAGAATGCTCGTATTCACCTATTAACAAGTAGTTTTCACTCCCTTCCACTTTCTTACCACTTTGCACCACTTTTCTCCACTTCACTTAAATTCTAATATAACTTTTCTTATTTTGCAAGCCTTTTTGTAAATTTTTTTATTTTTTTTGCTTTTCGTCAATTAACAAAGTAAATTATATTTTAAAAAAACATAATAGAATTCAGTAGTA
>CANPHV010000088.1 GCA_947573965.1 uncultured Clostridium sp. | reverse complement strand
TTGCAAAGTCTTAGTAAAAGCATACAATAAGATGGCAGATTGGTGTTATCAAAAACTAACTAAAAATAATATGATTTTATTACAAGGTAAATTAAACACTAAGATGGAAATTGTAATAACTGGGATTGAATTTTTTCATCAAAAACTATTGAAAAAAGAGAAAAATGTGATATAATAAATAACAATTAAGAAAGAGAAAAACAAAAATAAGGACAACATAAATGACGCAATATCTTAAAGAGAGCCAAAGGTAGCTGAGAATTTGGTAAGTAAAAATCATTTATTATCACCTTATTAGTTGTCAAATTGAAACATAAAAAAGAGTAGATTTGACCGTAAAACCTGCGTTAAAGGAAATGAAGAGAGTAAAATAATTTACTAAAATAGGTGGTACCGCGGAATTAAAGCTATTTCGTCCTAAATACATATTAGGATTGAAATAGCTTTAATTTTTTAAAACAAATCAACCTGTCACTTTTGATTTGTTTTGAAGAAATCGAAAAAAGAGGAGGAAAAAAATGAGAGAATTAAAAGTAAAAGGAATTTACAAACACTTTAAAGGAGATTATTATTTAGTAGAGGACATTGCCTATCATAGTGAAACAAAAGAAAAAATGGTGGTTTATAGACACTTATATGGAGATACCACTATGCTATGTGTTAGACCACTAGACATGTTTTTATCAGAAGTAGACCACGAAAAATATCCAAACGTAGAACAAAAATACAGATTTGAACTACAAGAAATTGAAAGCAAGAACCAATAAATAAGAGCTGGGATTTAAGGACGGGGATTAAGGAACGTCCCCTAATCCCTAATAATAAGGAGGAAGAAATATGTACAAAAAACCAGAATTAAAAAATGGATTTGTAGGAATGGAAAAAGAAGTTGCGAAAGGATGGCAAGAAAAAGATATCATAAAAAAGAACTTTGCCATGAACGAAGGAAAAAGATATTTTACTTTTTATGATGGGCCACCTACTGCTAATGGAAAGCCACATGTAGGGCATATTGAAACAAGAGTTATGAAGGATATTATCCCAAGATACAAGGTTATGAAAGGGTATAAGGTAATTCGTAAAGCAGGATGGGATACCCATGGGCTTCCTGTTGAATTGGAAATTGAGAAAAAATTAGGAATTTCAGGAAAAGAACAAATTGAAAAATATGGGGTAGAAAAGTTTGTAAAAGAATGTAAAGAAAGTGTATTTACCTATGTTTCTATGTGGGAAGAAATGACCAACAAAGTAGGCTTTTGGGTGGATATGGAACACCCATATGTTACCTACCACAATGAATACATTGAGTCTGTATGGTGGGCATTGAAACAAATGTGGGAAAAAGGTTTATTATATGAAGGGCATAAAGTTATGCCATATTGCCCAAGATGCGGAACCGCTTTATCTTCTCATGAAGTGGCACAAGGTTATAAAGACGTAAAAGATTTAACTTGTATTGCTAAATTTAAGGTGGTTGATGAAGATAAGTATATTTTAGCATGGACAACAACCCCTTGGACTTTGCCATCTAACTTAGCACTTTGTGTGAATAAATCTTATGAATATGTAGAGGTAAAAGCTAATATTGGAACAGAAGAAGAACCACAATATGAAACTTATATTTTAGCCAAAGATTTACTAGAAACGGTTTTAAAAGAAACTCCTTATGAAGTAGTAAAAAACTTTAAAGGGGAAGAATTACTTGGAACCAAATATGAAAGATTAATGCCATTTGGGGAAGTAGAAGGAAAAGCTTTTGAGGTAATTCATGGTGACTATGTTAACTTAGAAGATGGTACTGGTATCGTTCACATTGCACCAGCCTATGGAGAGGACGATAGTTTAGTAGCTAAACAAAATGGTATTACATTTATCAATTTAGTAGATAAAGCAGGAAAATTTGTAGAAGAAGTAGAACCATGGGCAGGTAGATTTGTAAGAGATTGCAACGAAGATATTTGTAAATGGTTAAAAGAGGAAAATAAGTTATTTAGCAAAGAAAAGCATTTACACTCTTATCCACATTGCTGGAGATGTGATACACCGCTTCTTTATTATCCAAAAGAAAGCTGGTTTGTTGCAATGAGCAAACTAAGAGACGAATTAGTTGCCAATAACAATCAGGTCAATTGGTATCCAGATACCATAAGAACAGGAAGATTTGGGAAATTCTTAGAAAACGTAATTGACTGGGGAATTTCAAGAGACAGATATTGGGGAACGCCACTTCCAGTATGGACTTGTGAAGACGAAAACTGTCGTCATCAAGAATGCATTGGTTCTATCGAAGAATTAAAAGAAAAAGGAATCGAAGTACCAGAAGATATCGAACTTCACAAACCATATATTGATAACGTAGCATTAAAATGTCCAAAATGTGGCAAAAAAATGCACAGAGCCAAAGAAGTAATTGACTGTTGGTTTGACTCAGGTTCTATGCCTTTTGCGCAATGGCATTACCCATTTGAAAATAAAGAAATGTTTGACAATAACTTCCCAGCAGGATTTATTAGTGAAGCAGTAGACCAAACCAGAGGATGGTTCTATACCTTAACAGCAATTGGGGCAGCTCTATTTGGAAGAACACCATTTGAAAATTGTATTGTATTAGGTCACGTATTAGATGAAAAAGGACAAAAAATGTCTAAATCCAAAGGAAATGGTGTAGACCCAATGGAACTATTAGATACCGTTGGTGCAGATGCAACCAGATGGCACTTCTATACTTGTAGTGCACCATGGCTTCCAACAAGATTAGGACTAAATAATGTACAAGAAACTCAAAGAGGTTTCCTAAGTACCCTATGGAATGTATATTCTTTCTATGTGTTATATGCAGAGATTGACCAATTTAATCCATTGCAATATGCTGATTTTAAACCAACCAATATTATGGACAAATGGATTATTTCAAAATTAAATACTGTTGTTAAAGAAGTAGATAGCAAACTAGAACAATATGACATTACTTCTGCTGCTATCTTAATTGAAAACTTTACAGACGAACTTTCTAATTGGTATGTGCGTAGAAACAGAGAAAGATTTTGGTTAACTGAATTGAATGAAGAAAAAATTGGAGCTTATTGCACTTTGTATCGAGTACTAACAACCTTAGTTAAAATTGCGGCACCATTTGTACCTTTTATGGCAGATGAAATCTATCAAAATTTAGTAGTGGGATTAGATAAAAACGAGCCAGAAAGTGTTCATTTGTGCTTATGGCCAAACGCAAAAGAAAATGAGATAGACCAAAAACTAGAAGCAGAAATGGATTTGGCTTATAAAATTGTAAAATTAGGACGTGGTGCAAGAAATATAGCGAATATCAAAAATAGACAACCATTATCAAAAATGCTAATTTCTATTGATACTTTACCAAGCTACTATGCTGATATTGTAAAAGAAGAATTAAACATTAAAGAAATCGACTTAGGAGCAGAAATGTCAAACTATGTAAATTTTGAAATTAAGCCAAACTTACCAGTATTAGGAAAAGAGTATGGCAAATTAATTCCAAAAATCAAACAAGCAATATCAGAAAAAAATCAAATGGATTTAGCCAATACTGTTAAAAATGGTGGAATAGAATACATTGAAGTAGAAGACACTCAAATTGCCCTAAATGCTGACAATTTACTAGTTACCATGCAAGGAAAAGAAGGATTTGCTTTTAGTGGAGAAGGTGAAATTGGTGTTGTACTAGATACTACGATTTCTCCAGCTTTAAAAGAAGAAGGTTTCGTTAGAGAAATTTTATCAAAAGTACAAAATATGAGAAAAGACAATGGCTTTGAAGTATTAGACAATATCAATCTTTATGTAGCTGGAAATAGTATGTTAGAAGAAGTAATGAAAAAGAATGAAGAACTAATTAAACACGATACATTAGCCGTTAATGTTTTTTATAATGAAAGTAAAAGTTCATACACAGAGACAAACATCAATGGCGAAAGCTTAAAAATTGCTGTTGAAGTAGTAAAGAAATAAGGGAAGGACGAATAACATGGACGAAGTTTTGAAAAAATTAGAGGAATTAGAAATTAACTATGAATTAGTAAAACACCCACCAGTTTATACCATAGAAGATATGACAAACTTAGACCCTGCGATATTTAAAGGAGCAGAAATTTGTAAAAACTTATTTTTAAGAGACCAAAAAGGAAAGAGACATTTTTTAGTAATCCTTTGTGGCGACAAACAAGCAAGTATGGATAAAATCCAAAAACAAGCTTATACTACAAGATTAAGCTTTGGGTCTGCCGAGCGCTTACAAAAACACTTAAAGCTAGAAGCAGGTCATGTAAGCCCTATGGGACTAATTAACAATCCAGAAAAAACAGTGGAGGTTTTACTGGATAAAGATTTGAAAAATAAGGATAAGTTAGCTTTTCATCCGAATACAAATGAAGCTTGTATATTGATTACGTTTGCCGATTTGAAGAAGTTTTTGGATGACTGTGGGCATGAGGTGGAATATATTACAATATAAAAAGAGAAAACTAGATTAGTGTGTTATACTGTCTAGTTTTTTGTTGTTTAATTGATATACAGAGGCACCGTTTAATTTTTTGAAATTAAACGGTGCATTTTAGAACTTTTATAACAAGTGTTCTATTTCTTTGGTATCAACATGGTAATTTTTTAGAAGATCATTATTAAAATCTTCCTCATTACAATATTCTGGATAAACTATTCTCATCCAGTAATTTGCTAGTGCATAAGCTAAAAGAATATCACTATCTTTAGCTTCTTTTGTTGTTAAGTGTCTCTGTAAGAAGAAACTGATTTTTAGCACCAATTTGTCTAGTTTTTTGAACCGAACAAAAAAGCAAGGTATAAAGATAAAAAGAGTTGTTGGTGGGAACACCAGATAAAACAGCATTTTATCGTTTGTTGATATTGCAATGAAAAACCCAAAGAGCATAGAAATAGAATACTTAAGAAGAATATGGGCAAAATGCCACGTGCCACAGTCAGCACAAATTCTACTACTAGATTTTATTTCCTTTAGCGTTTTAGGTAGTCTGTGATGAATATTGATAAAATTACATAGCATATGTTCAGCAGCATGTTTAGATGCTCTACCAGCTATTCGGTGATATATCGAATTTATTATAGGCATATAAGGAAAAAGTATTATAAGTATAGCAATTGACATATTGTCAGTTATCTTAGTTATTGTAAGTACTAAAATAAACCAGATAACCGTTGTAATAAGTATTCCTATATCAATAGAGAGTTTTTCTTCTATTTTAAGAATACAACCATTTGTATTCTGGATACCTAAAAGATAAATGTTTTTGTTAACATAAAAAAACATTCGATCCCGAAATGATGTAGCTTCTAATACAGTGGGGATTTCTGCTGGTCTGTAAATCATTGGATATTTTTTGTTTTTGTTTTTCATCATTTAATGACCTCCTTAAAAAAATATAAGTTGATTTCTACAATTCTATTTAGAATTATGGGAATTATACTACAAATCTACATAAAATGCAACTCTAAATCTGACTAAAAGCCAATGGAATTATCCTGGTTAATGATTTTTTCCTCAAAATCACTTGACAGTTTACAATAATAAAGATACAATAGAATAGGAAGGAAAAAA
>CANPHV010000087.1 GCA_947573965.1 uncultured Clostridium sp. | reverse complement strand
TCGCTTACGCAGTGTTGCAAAAATGATATATGATAACCCACACTTGCAAAAAGTCGAAACTTAAATGGCATTTTTACTTGTAATCATAAGTAAGATATAGTAAAATAGAGGCAGAAAGGAAAGAGAAGATGAGATATACCAATCACGAAAAGTTAAAGAAGATACAATTAGACCAAACCAATTATTATATTGTACTTGACTTTGACAAAACATTAACAAGCACAGAAAGTTTAGATTCATGGATGGCAGTATTAGACTTTGAGATATATGGCGAAACTTGTAGAAAAGAAATGCAAAAAATAAATGCTAAATATGCACCGATAGAAATAGACTATACTTTAACAAAAGAAGAAAAAGAAAAATATATGACAGAATGGTATGCAAAAAGTATGGACTTTTTGTATGAATATCAATTGACCGACACAAATCTCAAAAAAGCATTACAAAAGAAACCTTTAAAATTTAGAAAAGGTGCTAAAGAATTTTTACAAAAGAGCCAACAGAATAATATACCAGTTATTATTCTTTCAGCAGGAATTGGAAATGTCATACAAGAATTCTTAGAAGAACAAAACTGTTATAGCAGTAATATTTATATTATCAGTAACTTTATCGAATTTGAAAAAGATAAGATGCAGAAGTTTAACAAGACACTTATTCATTCTATGAATAAAAATTTAAAAGGGAGACTGCCGCAAGCAATACAGGAAACAATTGCTAAAAAAGACTATGCAATTCTTTGTGGAGACTTAATAGAAGATATACAAATGTTACCAAAAGAAAAGCAACAAAGCACGATGATGATTGGTTTTTTGAATGATAACCTAGAACAAAATTGGGACCATTACAAAGAAAATTATGACATAGTATTAACAGAGGAAGATGCGAATTTTCAGGAAGTAGAAAGAATAATAGAAGAGAGGAAGAGGTAACATGAAAAAAGTTGGAAATATATTGTGGGGAATAGTATTCATTGTAATTGGTATTATTTTTGGGTTAAACGCTATGGGGATAACTGATATTGATATTTTCTTTCGAGGCTGGTGGACATTATTTATTATTATCCCAAGTTTTATTGAATTGTTTAGAAGTACCAACAAAATGTGGAGCTTTATTTGGCTAAGCATAGGCATTATGCTATTATTGTGTGCACAAAATATACTATCTTTTAAACTGATTAGCAAATTAATATTCCCATTTATTTTAGTGATGATAGGTATTAGCCTTATTTTTAAGGATACTTTTAACAAGAAAATTACAGAAAAAATTAAAACACTAAATAGTAATAGAGGTAGTTTTGAAGAATATTGTGCCACATTTGGGGAACAAAAGAGCGATTTAGCAGGACAAGAATTCACAGGAGCCAATTTAGATGCTATTTTTGGAAGTGTTGAATTAGACCTAGCCAAAGCCATTATGAAGCAAGACCAAGTAATTAACGCCAATGCCATTTTTGGAGGCATAGAAATTAGAGTACCAAGTGGCGTAAATATCAAAGTAAAATCAACCCCTATTTTTGGAGGCGTAGATAATAAGACAAAAACAGAGTATAACGAAAGTTTGCCAACACTTTATATCAATGGAGTAGCCATTTTTGGAGGTGTTGAAATACGATGACAAGCTTTCAAAAAATAATCAAATATGTAGCGATTGCTTTTGCTATTTATCTAACCCTTATGATAATTGGAGCCATTGTATTTGGGATTACAGTTGTTTGTGGCATTGGGCTGGGAATGGAAATGTTTGAAAGTAGCGATAATACAGAAGTGATTGCCAGATGGGAACACGAATATACCAATATTAAGGATATCGATATTGATATTGGCGTTGGTAAGTTAACCATTAAAAAGGGAGATACTTTAAAAGTGCAAGCTTTTGACATTTCAGACCAATTTGTTTGTGAAGCAGAGAAAGGTAAATTACAAATTGAAGATAAAAAGGTAAAGAGGAATTTTTGGGGGATGAGTAACACGTCTGCAGAAGTTGTGATAACTTTACCAGAAGAATTAGTGTTAGATGAAGTTACCATAGAAGCGGGAATAAATGACACAACCATTGAACATCTAAAAGCCAAGAAGGTAAAGCTAAATGGCGGTGTTGGAAAAGTGGTTATCAAAAGCGAAATTATGGAAAAAGCAGACATTAAATGTGGTATTGGAAAATTAGAATTAGCGTTAATTGGAGTACCAGAGAATTACAAAATAGAAGCACAAACAGGTTTAGGAAGGCTAAAAGTAGAAGACCAAACGATAACCAATTATCAAGTGATTGGTAGTGGAGATGCTATTGTTGCTATTGAAGCAGGAATTGGAGAAACCGTAGTTACTTTTGAAGGAGGAAAAATTTAAAATGAAAAAAATTGCTATTTTTGGTTCCACAGGTTCCATAGGAGAAAGTACACTAAACGTAATTAGAGAAAATCCAGACTTATTCAAGGTAGTTACCTTAGTAGCTGGCAAAAATATTGAAAAATTAATCCAACAAATTGAAGAATTTAAACCAAATCATGTCTATATTACAGCACAAGAAAATGCTAAGAAGTTAGAAGAATTATATCCTGATTTACACATTTTTTATGGAGAAACGGGAATGGAAGCGATTTCTCAATTAACTGATTTTGATATTAGTGTATCTGCCTTAGTTGGTATAGCTGGTTTACGTCCAACTTATAACATGATTAAAAATGGAAAAACAGTAGCTTTAGCCAATAAAGAAGTATTAGTAGCTGGTGGAAAACTAATTATGGATACAGCAAAAGACAAGGGAGCGACCTTATTGACTGTGGATAGTGAACACAGTGCTATTATGCAATGTTTACAAGGAGAAAAACAAAATAAAATTGATAAAATATTGCTAACAGCTTCTGGTGGACCATTTTTTGATAAAGAAATAACGGATGACATAACAGTAGAACAAGCTTTAAATCATCCAACTTGGAAAATGGGACCCAAAGTAACCATTGATTCTTCTACAATGATGAATAAAGGATTTGAAGTAATAGAAGCCAAATGGCTATTTGACGTTGAGCCAAGCCAAATTCAAGTGGTAGTGCATCGCAAAAGTATAGTGCATTCTATGGTACAATTTCAAGATGGTACCATTATGGCAAATTTAGGACCAAAATCGATGCAAATACCAATTGCTTATGCTTTACATTACCCAAATCGTTTGGTAAATCACATTGAAAAAATCGACTTATTTGAGATAGAAACCTTAACATTTGAAAAACCAGATTTAGAAAAATTCCAATGTCTAAAATTAGCTTTTGAGGCAATCGAAAAGGGACATAGCCATCAAGTGGTGTTAAATGCAGCAAATGAAGTTTTAGTAGATGCGTTTTTAAATAAGAAAATAACCTATACTCAAATTCCAAAGGAACTTAAGAAAATGCTAGAAGAGCACACGTCAAGAGCGCTAAATACCGTAGAAGAAATTTTGGCATTAGACAAAGAAATAAAAGAAAAAACAAGAAAGAGAATAGAAGCCTAAGGCTCTTCTATTAAGTCTTTCCAATATTTTTTTGGCATATATTGCATCTGGCATTTTGGATTTTTTCTATCAGCAATGGCAATGGTTTTAAAAAATGTTTTCCATAATTCCTGATATTTCTGTTCTTCTTCTGAAATAGCAGGAATTTTTAGCATGGTGGCATCCACTATTTTATATTGTTCGTTATGATAAAGAAAGCATAAATTACGTATTTTATCGTGGATGATAAAATCTTGTGTTGGAAAACGATGGATAAAGTGATGACCTAAAGGCTCAAGAATATTGTTATCAGGATGAATAGAAGCATAATACAATTGATTTCCAACTTCTTGAAAACGAAGTAATCCCTTTAATCTGTGACATTCTCCAAAGCATCTTTTTTTCATACGCATTACTTTAAATACATAGGAAAGCGTCAGTCTATTATTGATTTTTGGTCCTATTTCAAACCCATCGCAAAGATATTTTAATAAGCAAATTTCCTTTTCTTTTTCATTAGAAAGAAAAGCATAATAGGTGTTATATAAGGCAGTATAACCAATTAGCTTTTCAATTCCAGCAAAGACTCTGTCAGATTTTTCAGAATTGGTTTCAATGAATAGGGTTCTATCTAAAAAATTGTGACAGTAGGTACTTTGGGAAGCGATTTTTTGAGGAAGTGTTTTGCTAGCATAACAGTCAAATATAAGAGTCAAAAAGCCATGAAAAGTACCATCGTATAAATACACTTGGTTTACAAGCTTCCAGTTAGACATTTTACTTTATCCTCCTTTGTAGGTGTTAGACTATCAAAGATAGAAAGTTGTTTGAACGGGGGAAGAGGCAAATACTTTCGTTCTTGATAGGTTAAATTGGTTTCAATAAAATTCGGTTCAAAATGATAGGCTTTGCTAAAATATTTTCCTTTGCAAGTAATAAAATATTGTGCTCTTTTTAGTACAACGCCCAGTTTTTTTAGTGCTTCAAAATCTAGTAAGAAGTCACGCCTAGCACGGATGATTTTTTTGGCAGAAATTACACCAATGCCAGGAATACGGAGTAAAGAAAAATAGTCGGCTTGATTAATTTCTACTGGGAACTTATCTAGGTTTCGCAAGGCCCAATCACATTTGGGGTCTAAAACAGAATGGAAGTTAGGATGGGTTTCGTCTAGTAGTTCGTCTGCTTTAAATCCATAATAACGAAGTAGCCAGTCTGCTTGATAAAGTCTATTTTCACGAAGTAAAGGTGGGGCTTCTAAACTAGGAAGGTTCTTATCTTGATTAACACTAATATAGGCAGAGTAATAGACTCTTTTTAAACTTAATTTGGAATACAGGCCTTCGGAAAGTTTTAGAATTTTTAAATCACTCTCTGGTGTAGCGCCTACGATTAATTGGGTTGTTTGACCAGCAGGAACAAAGTTAGGCTTGAATTTACTTTTGTCTAACTTGTTTTGCTTAATGTTATTAGCTACATAGGTCATAGGATTCAATATACCCGTTTTTTCTTTTTGTGGTGCTAATAATTTTAAACTATCATTAGAAGGAAGTTCTATATTGATGCTAAGTCGGTCTACCATACTACCTAACTTATCGATTAATTCTTGGCTGCATCCGGGGATGCTTTTACAATGAATATAACCATTGAATTGATATTCGTTTCGTAAGATGGAAACAGTTTTTACTAATAATTCCATCGTATCATTAGGGGATTTAACAATGGCAGAACTTAAGAACAGTCCTTCGATATAGTTTCTTTTATAAAAGTTAATGGTCAAGTCTGCTACTTCTTGTGGCGTAAAGGTGGCTCTTTTGACAGTGTTGGTACAACGATTGATACAGTATTTACAGTCGTAAATACAACAGTTGCTAAGTAGAATTTTTAACAAGGAAATGCACCTTCCATCTGCGCCCCAACTATGGCAAATGCCAGCAACACTACCATTACCAATTCCATTATTTGTATTTTTTCGATTGCTTCCACTCGAACTACAAGAAGCATCGTATTTTGCTGAATCAGCTAGAATTTTTAATTTATCTAAGATTTCCATTTTATCACCAACCAAACATTTGTGCTTATTATATCACAAAAAAACAAAATGTCAAACATTTATTTGTAAAAAATATTGTTTGTAATAAAATGTCGAATATTGCGATGAAAAGTAGAACGAAAAGTATTGAAAAAAGTAGAAAAATATGGTTTAATAGAAAAAAGCAATTATTTT
>CANPHV010000086.1 GCA_947573965.1 uncultured Clostridium sp. | reverse complement strand
ATTATTAATATTGAAAGAGAAGTTGAAATTTCTGGACCATCTCACTCAAAAGGTGTTTTAATTTTAACTGGTTATTTAGGAGAAATGTTTGCACAAGATATTCCTTTATGCTTAACAGCAAGTATCTGTTTTGAACAATTATACAATGGGGTGGATGGCGATAGTGCCTCTAGTACAGAATTATATGGCTTACTTTCTAGTTTATCTGGCATACCAATCAACCAGTCTATTGCTGTTACAGGTTCTGTTAATCAAAAGGGGCAAATCCAACCAATTGGTGGTGTAAATGAAAAAATCGAAGGATTTTTCCAAATTTGTAAAATGAGAGGTTTAGATGGTTCTCATGGTGTTATGATACCAGTACAAAATGTTGATAATTTACAGTTATCTGATGATATTATTGACGCTGTAAAAAATAAACAATTCCACATTTATTCAATTTCTACAATTGAAGAGGGAATTGAAGTATTAACTGGTGTTCCTGCTGGCAAAAAGGATAAGGAAGGTCATTTCCCAGCTGGTACCATTAATTATTTAGTTTATGAAAAGTTGAAAAAATATGCTGAAATTAGCAACAGGGATTAAGGGACGTTCCTTAAAATCCCTGCTCTTTTTTATTTTAAAAATTCTTTTATTATTAGCTAATCCTATTTCTTTACATATTAATTTCTAATCCTACTCCTACTTCTTGAATCGGAATGTTTTTTCCAATTTCTATTTTTGCCCTCAAAGAGACACAATGACATGGATACAATAACGCAATAGAATTCTCTTTAAAGTATTGAATTGTTTTATCTAATTGTTTATCCACCTCAAATAAATGAAATCCACCTATCACGCCACATATTTTTTCTTCTTGGCATACAACCTTAGCATACTCAATAATATTACAAATCCCACTATGTGAACATCCAGTTATAATAAACAGCCCCTTTTCACTCTTATAGACAATAGCTGTATCGTCCTTAACCATATCGTCTCTCATTTCCCCTCTTTGATAACATTGTCCAATTGCTTTCCTCTTTTCAAAATCATTACTTTCTGGTATTTCTCCTAAAAAAGTAATATTTTTACTTAATTTGATAGGCGACTTTGTTAATTTTAGATGACAAACTTTTTCCAATTCTTCTTTTGTCATAGAACTTCCTATGAATTCTTGATCACACTCTTTTTTCTCAAAACATTCTGTATGTGCTACTAATTGCACTTCTGAACTTTCCATATTTTCAAACAGAGCTTTTATTCCTCCTGTATGGTCATTGTGACCATGAGAAATAGCAATTTTATCTATTTTTCTTAAATCAATTTTCATATTTTTTGCATTTTTTAAAAAAGCCTCCGAATATCCTGTATCAAATAATATTTTTATATCTTCATCTTCTATATAATAACTAACTGCTGGTTCTCCTAAATAATATTCGTCAATAAATGTATTGTTATCCACTAAAACTTTTAATTTCATATTGTTTCTCCTTGTTCTTTTTGTTGATTTTACCATAGATAAACTAAAAAAGAAAGTCCCCTCGAACCTTCTTTAATCTTTTTCTAAAATACATTTTCTAAATTAAAAGCATACTTATCTTCAATATGTTCCAAAATGAAAACACTTTTATCAATCCCACTAATCAACTCCTCATAGTTGCCTGTTTCAACTTCACTTTTAATGGCTATTAATTCAGTCTCTACTTTTTCCAGTTCATCATGCTCGATAAAATATGCCAGTTTTTCATGCCTCTTTTCCCAATTCTTATAAATTTCTTCTACTTCTTTTTGTATGTTATCATTTTCAATATTTTCTTGATTTACATTTCCTCTCAATTTTAATAAACCACTTGATAATTCCCTAACTGAATCTTTGGTATAATCTTGTGTTGTATTATTTCCAAAGATAATGGCAATCACAATTACAATACATACAATGCTTTCCTTTAACATACTACACTCCTTACAAACATAAAATTATCCCATTTCAATTTCTCCAATCACCAATCAAACCCGGAACCAATGGAGAAATTATGGAGAAATTATGCTCCTTTTTTCTGGCAGAAGATTTGTCCTTTTCCATCTATGGTCACTACTAATGCTTCTTCTGGCTTCATTTTAAATTTCTCTACTTGTTTCTTTAACCAAGCATAATTTTTTCCTAATGCTTGCAAATTTTTCTCCATTATTTTTCCATCAATAACTAAATCATAAGGTATTCCCTCATATTCTGGCTGTATATGAAAATCTTCTGGAATGGTAGTTCTTTTGTCTGGTTTTTGTATCACGGTTACTTGACCACTTGTTTCTAAAATAGCATATTCTACGTCGCCTAAATTAACTACATTATTTCCCCTTAGTCTTTCTTCTAATTCATTGATGGTAAATCTTTCTTTTCGCAAGGCTTGTTCATCAATTTTTCCTCTATAAATTAAAATTCTAGGCTTACCACATATCACTTCTCTTGCCTTTAAACTTTTGATATTAATAACCGAAATTGCTAGATGCATAACTAACAAACCCAATATTGGAACAATTCCATTGGATATGGGAATTCCTATTTCTGTCATTGGAATAGACGCCAAGTCAGCTATCATAATGGAAATGGCTAATTCAAATGGTTGCAATTGCCCAATTTCTCTTTTCCCCATCAATCTCATAACAATTAAAACAATAAGATACAATATAATGGCTCTAAAAAATGTTATTAGCACTTTATACACCTACTTCTATTCTTTCTTGTTGAATATTTCTTTCCTTATTTTGAAAAATATTCTTTTCTTTATTTTTTACAAATTTTAACTATTTTATACGTATTTTTTTGAATATTTTTTTTAATTTTGCGAATAATAATTTTAGAACCTTTGAAAAAAAGACAAAATGAATTTTAATTCTAAGGAGGTTAGACTTATGTCAGAAGCTCAAGGAAATCAAGCAAGAAGTGGCGCTTCTACAGCATGGCAAATTGTCGGTAGATTAGTTGCATCAGCTGTTGTATTAGCCATTACTGCATTTTTTACACCTGGATTTACCATAAATAGTTTTTGGACATTAGCAATTGCTGCTGTGGTCCTAACAGTTATTGATTATTTAATTATCAAATTTACTGGTTTACATGCCAGCCCTTTTGGTAAAGGTTTTGTAGGTTTCGCATTAGCGGCTATTGTATTATATGTAACTCAATTTTTCGTAGCAGGATATTCTATTTCTTGGATGGCTGCCATTATTGGTGCTTTAATCTATGGTGTAGTTGATTACTTCATTCCTGGAAATCAGTCTATGTAGTAATTATTAAAAAGAGTATGCAAGATTCTTTTTCTTTCAAGAATGTTACATACTCTTTTCTTTCTTATTTATTTTTATCTTTTTTCTACTACTTCATTTTTATTTTTATAAATGCTATCTTTTGGAACCACACCTCTAACAGAAGATAATGGATAAATATTAGAATTTCTGCCAACCACGGTTCCCGGATTTAGGACACTACCGCAGCCAACTTCCACTTCATCGCCAAGCATCGCACCAAATTTTTTAATACCTGTTTCTATTTGTTCTTTTCCATTTTTTACAACCACTAACTTTTTATCAGATTTCACATTAGAAGTAATCGAACCTGCTCCCATATGTGCTTTGTAACCCAAAATAGAATCTCCTACATAATTATAATGTGGTACTTGCACTTTATTAAAAAGAATTACATTTTTTAATTCCGTAGAATTTCCAACCACTGCACCCTCTCCTATAATTGCCTTTCCACGAATAAAAGCACAATGCCTTACTTCTGCATTTTCTCCAATAATCGCTGGCCCATGAATATAAGCTGTTGGCATTACCTTTGCTGTTTTTGCAATCCATACATCTTCTCCTATTTTGTCATATTTCTCTGGACTTAGTTTTTCTCCTAACGCTAAAATATAATCATTAATTTGTGCTAGTGCCTCCCATGGATACTCAACCTTCTCTAGCAACTCTTTTGCCATCGTCTCTTCTAAATTAAATAAATTACAAACTTTACATTCTTCCATCTTTCTCTTCCTCTCTAATGTGCAATAGGGACGTTTCTTTTTGCACCTTTTGGTGCATTTGGGACATATCTTCATTTTCGGTATTAGATAATTTCTTAAAAAATAATAAATTAGAAAAAAGCGCATTGAAAGTGACTTTTTCTAGAAATTTTTAATTTATAATAGGGAAAGTGTCCACGCTTGACGTGGAAGGGCGCCCTATTATAAATTTAGAATTTCTGGAAAAGTCAGCTTGAACGAGCATTTTTGAGAATTTATCATTTTTTAAGAAATATGTTATTTTATCAAATTAGAGATGTGTCCCAAATGCACCAAAAGGTGCAAAAAGAAACGTCCCCATTGCACACTCACTGTCTCTTCCAATATTTTTCATATAATTCTTTGGCTGTTTTAGGACTATCTACACCGTCTTTATTTTTTACTGGTGCAAAATCGTCTTCTCTTTTTCCTCGCAAAATAGCAATATCATCAAAAAATTCAAAGGCATCAAAAATAAACGACTCAAATTTATAGGAATTTTCTTTTTCTGGTATTACTTCTTTTCCATTTCCGTCTAGGTATGCATTTTTCTTAAAGGCACTGTGATACATTAAATGCTCTTTGCTTACTTTTTCAATGGCATCGATGGTAAATAGGTTACACATGATATGTGATTCGCCATATTTTAGTTCTCCTTCATCGTCTACTTCTTCTGCCATTTTTTGAGGAAGTTCTGTATACTCTATTACTTTTGGATGTCCATTCATTTTGCAAAATACCCCTACTCTTTCTTGTGGATTTACTTTTACTACGGATTTAGAGGCAATTTGGACTTCTTGTTTAATAGCCATTCCTAATAAAGTAATGTCTACCATTTTTAGAAGAGCATTGTCAACACTTCCAATAAATATCCATTTAATACCTTTTTCTTTCATATCGGCTAGGCATCCACTTTTTCTAAGAGATGCATAGGTTCCACCATTGCCGTCTGAGGCTTCTTTTATTTTTTTGTCTTTATTAATTAAAAGTTTTCCTTCTGTATCAATTAAAGGTAGTTCACTTTGGGTAAAGACGACTACACTTTTTTTGTTATAGCCAAAATAATTATTTTTTTCTAAAAAAGCTACTGTTTCTTCATGGTTTTCTTTGCTAGTCATGATATACCATGGAATGACCACTTGATAAGTTTGATTGGCTTCTTTTAGGTTTTCTGCTAAAATTTCAAATAAGTATTTTCCTTTTCCATAAACGTCTAATCGAAAGGTTCCTTTGGGTCCATTGTGTCCGAAGTCTTGTTCCTTGTCCGCCTGCCATCGTAACAACTGCATATTCACCTTTTCGAATTGCCATTTCTCCTAATGTATCAAATTCCTCTTTTTGTTCTTTTGATAATTTTGCTTTATCTAAATAACTTATATTTTCTATTTTATTTTCTTTGATTTCTAATTCTTTTTTTGTAGTATCATAAAGTTCCATAATTTGATGGAAGTCTATTTTATTAATTTGTTCGATTAGTTCTTCTTTTTCTTTTCCTTCTAATTGTTCTATTAATTGAATGACATGTTCTTGCCCATAAGTTCTTAATAGTTCAATTGTGTCTTGCGTTTTATCCATCCTTTTTCCCATCCCTTTCGGTCTTTTGACTATTATATGCGATTTTATCATATTTGCTTATAATTATCAAGTTTTTTATGGCAATCGTATGTGTCAAGTAAATGTAGGCAATTTTTTTATCTTTTTTATAATCCTTCA
>CANPHV010000085.1 GCA_947573965.1 uncultured Clostridium sp. | reverse complement strand
ACAAGTCAAAATTAAAATTTGTTTATTAATTTTGATTAAATTTATTATACGTGGAAGTTGAGGGGTGTAGAAAATACTTGAAACTTCCAATTTTTATTTTAGAAAAAATCCCTCAAAAACCCCTCAAAAATCCCTTGAAATTCCCCAAATAAACCCGGAACCAGTGGGGAAATTGTATAAAAAAATTCAAAATGTAGCATACTAAATCAAAGGAGGAAAAGAGAAAGATGAAATGCAAACAAACCGAATTAAAAAAAGGAATTAAACTTCATACCATAAGCACAGATAAGTTTAAAACCAATTTGATTGCCATTTTTATGACGACCAAATTAACGAGAGAGAATGTAACGAAAAATGCAGTTATATCAGCACTTTTAAGAAGAGGAAGTAAAAATATGCCTTCACAAGAGGAAATTAGTAAACAAATGGAGGAAATGTATGGTGCTAGTTTTGACTGTGGTTTAGACAAAACAGGAGATAATCAAGTTCTAAAATTTTATTTAGAAACCGTAAATGATAATTTCTTACCAGAAAAAGGAGAAGATATCCTAAAGAATTCTCTTGAAAAATTATTGGAGATTGTATTTAATCCTTATTTAGAAGAAGAGACTTTTAAGCCAGAATATGTAGAGCAAGAAAAAAATAACATCAAACAAAGAATTGAAGGGAAAATCGACAATAAGGCAAGATATGCTATGGACCGTTGTATTGAAGAAATCTACAAAGATGAGCCATTTGGCTTATATCGATTTGGCTACGTAGAAGATTTAAAAGACATGGATGGCAAAAACTTGTATCAATATTATCAAGAATTAATCAAGACTTGTAAGATTGATATTTTTGTATCAGGAATGGTGGATGATGAGATAAACCAAGTAGTAAGCCAAAATGAGAACATTCAAAAATTACAAGAAAGAACACCGAATTATGTAGTTCCAAAGGAATTAAATAAAGCTCTTCCAGAAAAAGAAAATATAGTAACAGAGTCAATGGAAGTAACACAAGGAAAATTGATTTTAGGATTAAATGTATGCTTAGATAAGGAAGATTTAAGATATGATACTTTGATTTACAACAGCATTTTAGGTGGAAGTGCAAACTCTAAAATGTTCCAAAATGTCAGAGAAAAGGCACATTTAGCTTATGTAGCAAGTTCTAGTTATTTGAGATATAAGAATAACATTTTTGTGAATTGTGGCATTGAAATTGGAAATTATGAAAAAGCATTAGAGCTAATTAAGAGGCAAATTGAAGACATGAAAAAAGGAGAATTTACAGAGGATGATATTGAAAATGCGAAAAAAGGTATAATAGCAGCGATAAAATCCATTGAAGATGAGCAAGATACAGAACTTATGTATTATTTTGGACAAGAATTATCACAAAGTGAATACTCAATTGAAGAATATAGGGATAGAATGCAAAGAGTAAGCAAAGAAGATGTAATGCATATTGCACAAAATGTTGCCATTCATACCATTTATTTTTTAAAAGACTAATTAAAAAGGAGGAAAAAGAGTGCAGGTTATTGAGAATTTAAAAGTAAAAGAAAAAGTATATATCGAAAAGCTAGAAAATGGTTTAACTGTTATGATAATTCCCAAAAAAGGAATTCAAAAAAAATATATGATATGGGGAACGCATTATGGTTCTAATGAAAGTAGTTTTGTTGTACCAGGAGAAGAAGAGGTTACCACTGTTCCAAATGGTGTAGCTCACTTTTTAGAACACAAATTGTTTGAACAAGAAAATGGAACTAACAGTTTGGACGTTTTAACAGCTTTAGGAGTGGAAGCTAATGCCTATACTACCAATGACCATACAGCGTATTTATTTGAATGTACAGATAATTTTTATGAGGCTATGGATGAATTGATGGATTATGTGCAACACCCTTATTTTACAGATGAAAATGTCGAAAAGGAAAAAGGGATTATTGGGCAAGAAATTATGATGTATGATGATTATCCAGATTGGCGAGTTTACCTAAATGCTATGCAAGCAATGTATCATAATAATCCTGTGAAAATCGATATTGTGGGAACCATTGAAACGATAAGTAAAATCGATAAAGAGATTTTATATAAATGTTATCAAACTTTTTACAATCCATCTAATATGACAATGGTCTTATGTGGCGACTTTGAGCCAGAAAAATTATTAGAAGAAGTAAAAAAACGATTAGTGGATACGAAGGCTAGTGGTGAAATTAAAAGAGTTTATCCAGAAGAACCAGAAGAAATTGTACAAGAAAAAATAGAACAAAAATTAGAGGTAAGTCAAGCGTTATATACCATAGGAATTAAAGATACAGGGAAATGTGACGTGAAAAAACATATGGCGATGGAAATTCTATTAAATCTAATTATTGGTAGAAGTTCTAATTTGTATAAAGAACTTTATAACGAAGGAATTATTTATGCTCAACCTAGTTTAGAGTATGAATTTACCAATATTTATGCCCATGCTTTAATTAGTGGACAATCTAATGAGCCAGAAAAAGTTTATCAAAAGTTTAAAGAAGAAGTAAACAGATTAAAAACAGAAGGAATTAATGAAGAAGATGCTAAAAGGATGAAAAAGATGATATATGGTGGCTATGTCAAAGAATTTGATGATGTAGTAGACATTGCTAGAATGTTTTTAGCAGACCATTTTAAAGGGGTTAATAGTTTTGACTATTTAGAGGAAATGAAGGGGATTACAGTAGAATTTTTAGAACAAACTTTGAAAGATGTCTTTAAAGAAGAAAAAATGATTCTTTCTATCGTAAAAAATTAAAAAAACGAAAAAGAAAAAATAGTAAGAAAAATGGTATTTTCAATGGAAATTTGAAGATACCGTTTTTTGTTGTCGAATAACGTCGAAAAATCATTAAATGCGCGTACGAAAGTTAGCAAAAAGCATTGAAAATACTTGACTGTCGAAAAATCTTGTGGTAATTTATAGATATACAAAGGAAAAAAGAAAAAAAGGAGGAAGCAAAGTATGTTAAATGATGAAATTTGTAAATTAAGAGATAAACTAAATAAAAGTATCGAACAGGGAGACGATTATAGCGTTACCTATCAATTAAGTGTGGAATTGGATGAACTAATTGCGAAGTATTATGAAGATTTAAAAAAGAAGAAAAAGAATAAGAGCATGGGGGACCATGCCGATTAAAACCTCTTGAACATTATTGCGTTTGGGAGGTTTTGTGTTTATTTCCTTACTTTTTCCTTTTAAAAACCTTGCAACGTAAAAAGATATATACTATAATACAAGCATAGAAGAATAGCTTTGTTTAAAATTAGATAAAGCTTGGTAAAAAATAAAGGTGTGACGAAAATGAATACAGTCATATTAAAATTTGGAGGAAGTTCTGTCGCAGATAATATTAAGTTAAATGTAGTGGCAGAGAAAGTAATCAGCTTAAAAAAGGAGGCAAAAAACGTAGTCGTTGTTGTATCGGCACAAGGAAAAACAACGAACCAATTCATTAAGGAGGCACAAGAATTATCAGCCATTCCAGAAGAAAGAGAAATGGATATGCTATTATCAACAGGAGAACAAATTACAGCATCAAAATTAAGTATATTATTAAATCGAAAAGGTTATCCAGCCATTTCGCTAACAGGGTGGCAGGCAGGTATTCGAACTAATGCAGTTCATACAAGTGCTAAAATAGAGCAAATTTGCATTGACCGAATTGAACAAGAATTGCAAAAAGGAAAAATCATAGTAGTAGCAGGATTTCAAGGGATAAATGAAAAACAAGACATTACTACTTTGGGGAGAGGTGGGTCAGACACCACTGCAGTAGCTTTGCAAGTAGCTTTAAAAGCAGACAAATGCTATATCTTTTCTGACGTAGATGGGATTTATTCTGCAGACCCTAATATGATTACCATGGCCAAAAGATTGGATGAAATATCTTTTGATGAAATGCAAGAGATAGCTGACAGCCGGGGCAAAAGTATTACACGATAGGTGTATTCAAATGGGAAAGAAATTTGATTGTGATATTATTGCTAAATCTACTTTTTCAGAAAAGGGAGGAACCAAAATCTGTCAAAAGATTGAAACAGCAGAAGTAAAAAGTATTGTAAAAAATGAGCATTTAGTAGGTATGCAAATCCAAAATATAGCATTTTATGATAGTTATAATATGCTCTTACAAAATAATATTATGGTAGAAGCTTTAAAAAAGGACGAAAATGTTTTGCAATTTAGAATAAAAGAAGCACAGAGAAATAAGGTATTAGAAATATTAGATAAGCAATATCCAGATTGCCGAATTCAGCAAAAAGAACTACAAAAATTAAGTATTGTTGGTTTTGGTATTATTCAAGATAATCAAGTGTTAAAACAAGTGATGGAAATTTTAGAGAAATACAAAATTGAAATTATAGAAATTAATTTGACACAAGCTAAAATAGAGTTAGTTGTTAAAGCAATCGATAATTACATTATGGAGGAATTACATGAAAGATTAATATAACGAGCTAGAAGGAGCTAGAGGAAGCTACAGGGGACGGACCTTTTGGGCACATTTTTAGAAAGGCTGAATACAACTAAAACAAAATTAGAAATTCTTAAATCATTTTATGGAAATAGTTCGCGCTTGACGTGAAAGGGTGCCATAAAATAATTTTAGAATTTCTTTTTTTGTGGAAGGAAGCCGAAGACTTTCTAAAAATGTGCCCAAAAGGTCCGTCCCCTGTGGTTCTCTATTTGATTTTTTGCCCTTAATTTCCCCAATGAAACCCGGAACCGTTGGGGAAATTGGGGAATTATTTTATTAAATTTTCTACAATTTGAATAGCGTTACTAGCAGCGCCCTTACGAATGTTATCGGCCACAACCCAAAGGTTAACGCCAGAAGGAACGCTATCATCACGACGAACTCTGCCAACGAAAACTTCATCATGTCCAGTAGCATGAATTGCCATAGGATATAAATTATTAGAAGGGTCATCTTGTAAAATTAAATTAGGAAAACTTTGCAAAGTAGCAAGTAGGTCCTTCATTTCGAAGTCTTTTTCAAATTCTACATTGATAGATTCAGAATGAGAATTACGAACTGGTACACGAACCGTAGTAGCGGTTACTTTCAAATCTGGTCTATGTAAAATTTTCCTGGTTTCATTTATCATTTTTATTTCTTCTTTTGTATAACCATTTTCCATAAATACATCGATGTGTGGTAAACAATTATTATAGATTGGATAAGGGAATTTTTTTAAAGGCTCTTTATTATCGGTATTTTCTAAATCACATAAAGCATCTTTTCCAGCTCCAGATACAGCTTGATAGGTGGAATAGACTACTCTTTTAATATGATATTTGTTATCTAAAGCTTTTAAAGGTAGCATAGCCTGAATGGTTGAACAGTTAGGATTAGCAATAATACCATGATGCGCGAAGGCATCTTCCATATTGACTTCAGGAACAACTAAAGGAACGTCGTCATGCATACGAAAATAGCTACTGTTATCAACTACAATGCATCCCTTTTGGCTAGCTATGGGAGCGAATTTTTTAGCAGTTTCTCCACCAGCAGAAAAGATGGCAAAATCGAAGCCTTCATCAAAAGAGTTTTCTGTAAGTTCTTGTACGACATATTCCTTTCCTAGAATAGAAAATTTGGTTCCAGCAGATTTTTTAGAAGCAAATAATCCATAACTTTCGATTGGTAATTTTTTTTCTTCTAATACTTGTATAACGGACCTACCAACAAGTCCAGTTGCACCAACAATGGCAAGTTTGAATTTTTTCAATTAAGGTACCTCCTATAAAGGTTTTTGTAATAAGAAATATTTTAGTTATAATATTTCTAAAGGTATTTTACTATAAAGTATTAAAAAAGAAAAGAAAATGTGAGGAATTTAAAGTTATTTTTTGCTTGTATGGCAATCGCTTAAAAATTTTTTACCTTAGAAAAATCAAGGTTTTAAAT
>CANPHV010000084.1 GCA_947573965.1 uncultured Clostridium sp. | reverse complement strand
CAAAAAAAATAATGTAGACATTTTTTATTTTGCCTACATTAATTTTACACTAACCATAAAACTTTTAAAAAAGGTTCTTCCTTGTCTATTTTCATTCGACAATACTTTCATTTTATGTTATAATTTATATTAAAAAAATTAAGAATGGAAAAAGGAAAAAAGAAAATGAAATATAAACAAACAAAATGTGAAAAAATCCCTTATTCAACTTATGTAGACATATTAGAAAACGATAACCAAATAACCCTTATAATAAATCACCCTTATAAAAATATGCAAGAAAATGAAGCAAACTTCGAAGCACTTGCTCTTATTTATAAATGTGCTAATCCCAATGCCATCATTACTATTCAATTTAAAGAACAAGAATGGGATGGTCAATTTATCAAATACACAAACAACAAACAAAACGATAATCTTATTAATGCTTATTTACGATTTTTATATCGAATTGTCATTTTTAAACAAGCTTTTCCAGATTGGGTAATACTTGCAAAAGAAAATCAAAAAGAAGTTCTTCGCTTTGAAACTTTATTTCAAGAAGCATTAGCAAATAATGCCGTTACCAATAATATTCCTAATAGTGAACCATCTTTTAATGTAAACAAACGGAGAAGAACATGTAATCGAAAACAAACTAACTCGAACAAAAGAAGGACAAAAATACTTAAAAGAACTGTATTCTAATCTTTATCCAAATAAAGAATTGTTATGTCTTTATAACCAATTACCAAATGGATTATTTAACAATAAACCAACCGAAAAACCCAATGCTCATAATCGCATATTTACTGCTGGAATGTATGATATTTGGGGAATTGATAGCAATCATAATTTTTGTATTTTTGAATTAAAAAAGAATACTGGTAATACAAAACTTGGTATTATTTCAGAACTATTCTTTTATGCTGTTTACGCCCACGAAATTCTTTGTAATCCTAATATTTTACATAAAAACACACAAAATATTCGTGGCTATGATGAACTTTATAAAACTGTCACTAATCACAAAATTAATGGTGTAACTGCTATCTTCCTTTTAGGAGAAGATTGGCATTCTCAAATTAAAAAGAGAAAAGAAGAATTGACTAAATTATTAAATACTAATACTTTTGGCATTAAATTTGATTTTATTCAATATGATTTTACTAAAATAAATGCAATTTCAACAAAAGAATTAGAATAAATACAAAAAAGATTCTAACTAAGTAAACTCTTTTTTAAAATCTTTTTTGATGGTGACTCATCTCGGGTTCGAACCGAGGACCTCCAGATTAAGAGTCTGTTGCTCTACCAACTGAGCTAATGAGCCATAACTATTTAATTAGAAACTTCACTAATTATAGTACGTTTTCTTCTACTTGTCAAGCAATAATACAAGAAAACTGCTATAATTCAAGTTACTGTTGAAAATAAACCTAATCTATAACATATTAACATAATTTCATTTCAAAGATATATGGAAAAGAATTTCATAATATCAAAAATCCGTAGACTTCTAAGCTACGGACTTTTATTTTCTAACTATTAGTTTTCTGTTGGTTTTGTTGATTCTGTTGGTTTTTTATCTGGATTCTCTGTCGGATTTGTTGGCTGTGTTGGTGGTGTTGGCTCTGGCTCTGGTTCTGGTGTTGGATTTGCCACTTCTGCTGGTGGTGTTGGTTCATTGGTAAGTGTTGTATTGGTACCTTTTATCACCGTTCTTGCCATAGCATCATAAGTATCTCTTGAAAGTAAGGTTGTTGATACTGGTTTTCCATTTAAAAGTTTTGTCATATAGGTTTCTGTTTTTAATCCATTAGCTCCTTTTTGTTTTACCTTCTCTGTTCCTGCTGGCAAAGAATTATCTTCTTCATATTTTGTAGTAAAAGGAATGGATGCTACTGTTTTAGTACTAAAAGTAAACGTATATTCATTTTCCTCTTTAATTCCATACATTGTAACTGTTGCAATTCCATTTTTAGCCGTTGCCACAATTCTAACAGGATACTTTCTCGTATTTTTAAATTTAAAATCTGTCATGCCATATACCACTGTTGCATCTCGTCCTGCTGGTACATACGAAGTAACAAATTGATGATTTCTTCTTTCTACAATCTCTAAGTTAGACATCAAAACTGTATTATAAAGGGTAGAAGAAATTTGACAAATTCCTCCTCCTATCCCGTCTACTACTTCTCCTCCTGAATAGATTTTTCCATTTCGATAGCCAGCAGCAGCAGTTCTTGGACCTAATGCTTTATTATAAGAAAATGTCTCTCCTGCTAAAACAACTTTTCCATTTATCTTTTGACAAGCAATCACTAAATTAGTACTTCTATCCCTATCACTTACATCATATCTAGTTGTAAAAGTTCCCAATTGGTCTGGAAAAGCCTCTGAACCAATCTTATCAATTGTTATCTTAGGTTTTGTTATCGTAAGTTTAATAACATACTCTTCCTTTTCTTCTTCCAACAATTTTCTTGCTTCTTCCACATTAAAATCAATTCCCTCTACTTCAGGATAAATTGTAAATGGATTTTTTGTATAATAAGCATCTTTTGCTTCTGTATAAACCTCATCATGAATTTTGTCAATATCAATTGGTGCTGGCTCTTTTTGTTCTACTGGAATCTCCAAAACTTCTTCCTTATCATTAATTGTATTCAAATTATCTTTCACTTTTTTTAATAATTCTTCTGTGTGAATTACAACACCTGCTTTTCCTTTTGTTATAATTAGCTCATTTTCCTCTACAGCATAACTTGATTCTAATAAAATTCCAGGCAAATTCACCCCTATATCTTCTATGGTTTGTTTAGTTACCTCTTCATTGAACCACATAGCAACAGGAATGTCTTTTTTTCCAAATAAAGTAGACAAAATCTGATAATTATTAACAAAAATATTCTCTCCTCTTCCTGTCAAAAAAGCCTCTTCTACTGCTTCTTCAACTTTATAATCTACTTCTATTACCGTTGGATTTATCGTAGTTTCAAAATCCTCATATTCAATTGTAATTTCCGTTTCTTTTTTCGGCTGATAAACTTCTGTTATCTTTGCCTTAGCTTCTTCCTTTGTTAAGCCTGAAACATCGATTCCAACAATAGAAACACCAGAAATTATTTTTTCATTATTAAGATTTAGCAACGCAAATATAGTAGAAACAAACATCATAGTTATTACTAATATAGCTAAAATAACAACAGGAATAACCCACCTTCTCTTTTTCTTCCCTTCGCTCATATTCTCCACTGTCTTCTTTACCTTCTTTGCTTTTCCTTTCGCCTTTTCAAACTTTTTCTCCTCTACCTTTTCCTCTTTCTTTACGTCTTTTTCATCCTCTTGTTTCTTCATTTTCTTTTCCTCCGTATTCTCTTTTACAACTTCCTTCATGTAAATTTCCCCTTCTTATCAATTCTAACTAAATCTTATCATAAACTACTTTTTTTGACAACTACATCTCGTTAAATTATTTAATTAATCCTATGATTTCCCTTCCTAAAAAATGTCATTTTGACAAAATCTTTTATTTTTTTTAACTTTTTTTAAAAAAATACTTGAACATTGTAAAAATTAATATTATAATGGTGCTAGCAAAAGATAAATAAGGAGAGAAATCAAATGGAACTAACAAAAAATATTTTTTTCAATACCGATAAACTAGTTGAAAACAGTAAAGTAAAGATATCATATACAGGAAAACTTTTTCAAGAAGCTTCTGAAGAAGTTTCTATTCATTATGGATTTGGTTTAAATTGGGACAACGTAAATGACACAAAAATGGAAAAAACCGACTTAGGTTTCCAAGCCGAGATAGAATTAGGAGAAGGAGAAACTTTTAACTTCTGTTTTAACAACGGAGAAGATTGTTGGGACAATAACGATGGTCAAAACTATATCTTCCCTTTAGAAAAAGTACAAAACGAACTATTAGTATTAGAAGACGAACCAGTTGCATTAGGTTCTGCTAGAAAATTAAGAAGATCTTACCTATGGAGCAAAAAAGTTCGTTTAGCCGTTTATAAAATCATTACTTATCTTCCAAAAATCATTTCTGGAAACTATAAAAGAAAACTAACCAATAATGAAGCTAATTAAAAAATGTGTCAAAAGGGACGAACCTTTTTGGCACACTTTTTTTCCTTTAAATTCCCCATTGGTTCCGGGTTTCTTTGGGGAATTTTACAATTCTATATTTCCCAACCACCATTGATAGAAATAATTTGCCCTGTTGTATAGCTATCTTCTATTAACCATTTAACACATTTAGCAATATCTTCTGTTTTTCCAATTTTTTCTAGTGGTATTTCTTCTTTTATTTCTTCTAATTCTTCTTTCGAAAACTTGTTATTCATACTAGTTTGTATTATACCTGGTGCAATTGCATTTACCCTAATATTAGAAGGTCCTAATTCTTTAGCCAATGCTTTGGTCATTCCATTTAATCCTGCTTTTGAAGTAGAATATAAAACCTCCAAAGATGCTCCTGTTACCCCCCATATAGAAGAAATATTAATAATACACCCTACTTTATTATGTATCATGTTAGGGATAACTTCTTGTGACATTACAAATGCAGAATATAAATTTGTGTCCATTATGCGTTTCCAATCTTCATCTGTTTCATCTGTAAATAATTTATATTCACTAATGCCGACATTGTTTATCAAAATATCAATTTTATTATATTTCTGCAAAGCAAATTGTACTAATTTTTTAGCTTCTTCTCTTCTGGTTATATCTGCTTTTACAATATCAATCATGATATTCTCTTTTTCTAATTCTTCCTTTAGTTCTTTGGCTTCTTTTTCAGATTGATTATAATTAGCAACTACTTTCATATTATTTCTAGCTAATTGTCTTGCAATCTCTCTCCCAATTCCCCTTGATGCTCCTGTTACTATAACTACTTTTTCCACTTTTATTCCCTTTCCTTTTAAAAAAATAAAAGCCAACAATTAAGAGTATCTCAAAACTATTGACCTTTTATGGAGCCACTTCCCAGATTCGAACTGGGGACCCCCGCATTACAAGAGATGTGGCTCTGTATCTTGTCTTCGTTTTCTTAATCATTTATACTTACTGATTATACACGATTTTTCTTGATGTTTCAATAGTTTTGAAAGCTAAAACAAAAATTTATTATAAATTAAAATAAATTAGAAAAAATTATTTAGGATTATTTTAAGTTATGTTTTTGGGTAATAAATGGGGACTAATTTCGCTATTCCCCATTTATTTTTTATATTAATTTTAGAGTTTTATGTGCTTTATGTTACCAGGACTAATGTTAGTCTTTTTTTATTGCCATATTTTGTTATTTTACAAATTAGTAAAAATTTTTATAGAAATGGAGAACAACATTGAATGAAGAAAATAAAAGTAATTATTATGCAATTATACCAGCTACGGTTAGATATTCAAAAGAATTAAAAGCAAATGAAAAATTGCTATATGGAGAAATAACATCATTGTCAAATAAAAATGGTTATTGCTATGCACAAAATAGATATTTTGCAAATTTATATAATGTAAGTATTGAAACAGTAAGTAGATGGCTTTCACATTTACAAAAACTAGGTTTTATTCAAGTGATAGTACAAAGAAATGAAAATAAAGAAGTCCTTGCTAGATATATCTACATTGTGGATCTACCCTATTGTCAAAAAAATCAATACCCCTCCCCTCAAAAATGTCAAGAGGGTATTGATAAAAACATCAAAGATAATATTATAAATAATAATATAAATGAAGATGACTTATTTTATTTAATAATAAATAATAGCTTCAAAATTCCAAATTGTTTTTATGAAATATTAGAACGCCTAGAATTATTATATACACCTAAAATAATTGGAATGATGAGACAAGATAAAATAGATATTATAAAAGACATTGTCTACATTCTGTATGATTTATACAATAGTGATTTTGACTTTCTACTTTCAAAGTTAAATAGAGAGTCTTTGTTAAATTTATATTATACTTCAAAAGAACATTCGCCAAATGATTTAAAAAATTATTACAAAAGGTGTATTATCAATAAATATTCTAATAAAAGGAGCTGAAAATATGCTAAATGATTATATGAATAATTTTCAAAATATTGTATCTTCCATCTTTTTTGT
>CANPHV010000083.1 GCA_947573965.1 uncultured Clostridium sp. | reverse complement strand
TAGATGATGAGTTTTGGGGTGAAAAAACTTGGGAAAAAGCAGAAAGTAAAATTATAAAAGAAACAGTTAATATGGCTGTTACCAAATCTGGTATTGCTGCAACTGAGATTGACTATTGCTTTGCTGGTGATTTGTTAAATCAATGTATTTCTTCTAGCTTTGGTTTACGAGAATTAAGCATTCCTTTTTTTGGCGTGTTTGGCGCTTGTTCTACTTTTGTTGAATCTATGACTTTAGGTGCCATTGCAGTGGAAAGTTTTGCTAATAATGTTCTATGTGCTACTTCTAGCCACTTTTGTAGTGCTGAAAAGCAATTTCGTTTTCCACTAGAATTAGGAAATCAAAGGCCTCCTACAAGTCAATGGACTGTAACTGGTTCTGGTGCTGCTATTTTAACAAAAGACGGCCAAGGCCCTTACATCACTCATATTACACCAGGAAAAATTGTGGACATGGGAATTAAGGATGCTAATAATATGGGTGCAGCTATGGCTCCTGCTTTTGCTGATACTTTAATCACTCATTTTCTGGATACTGGTAGAAATCCTAGTTACTATGATGCTATCATTAGTGGAGATTTAGGTCATATTGGAAAAGAAATTGCGATTGATATTGCTAAATCACAAGGCTATAATATTAAATCAAATTATAATGATTGTGGTGTTTTGATTTTTGATAAAAATGCACAAGATACTCATTCTGGTGGTAGTGGTTGTGCATGTTGTGGAACTGTATTTTCAGGTTATTTATTTAAACAATTAAAAGAAAGAAAAATGAAAAAAATATTACTAATTGCAACTGGCGCTTTGATGAATTCTACGAGTTCTCAACAAGGAGAAAGTATTCCCGGAATTGCTCACGCAATTAGTATCGAAGTTTAAAATTGTGCCAAAGGGGACGGACCTTTTTGGCACAGAAAGGAAAAATATTATGAATGTTAATTGGGCTAATGTTTTTGATTGGATGATGCTATTAAAGTGTTTTGTAACGGGTGGTATCATCTGTATTATCGGTCAAATTTTAATTGATAAAACAAAACTTACTCCAGCTAAGATATTGGTTATTTTTGTAACGGCTGGTGCTATTTTAGGAGGGCTAGGTATTTATCAATATTTAGTAGATTTTGCAGGTGCTGGTGCTACGGTTCCTCTTACTGGTTTTGGTTATAATCTTGCCAAGGGTGCTATTGAGGCAGTTGGACAAACTGGTTTAGTGGGTGCTTTTACAGGTGGTGTTAAGGCCGCCGCTGGTGGTATTGCTGCTGCTGTGTTCTTTGGCTATTTGGCTTCTTTGATTTCAAAGCCTAAAATGAAGAAACAATAAAGGCTCTCCATAATTATCTTGTACAGAAAGACCTCCTACTAGGAGGCCTTTCCTACAATATAAAAAAGAATAACCTTTAGTGTTATCCTTCTTTTCCATCTCTATGCTTTTTTAGCAACTTCTGCGATTTCAGTAAATGCTTTTGGGTCTGTTACAGCAATTTCTGCTAACATTTTTCTGTTAATAGTAACATTTGCTTTCTTTAATCCTGCTATCATTTTGCTATAAGTTGTTCCATTCATTCTTGCAGCAGCATTAATTCTTGCTATCCATAATTTTCTAAAATTACTTTTTTTATCTTTTCTTCCTACATATGCATAAGATAAAGATTTCATAACTGCTTGATTTGCATTTCTGAATCGATAACCTTTTGCTCCATAGTATCCTTTTGCTTGTTTTAATATTTTTTTATGTCTTGCTCTTGTTGTTCTTGCTGTTTTTACTCTTGCCATTTATTTTCACCTTCCTTTTTCTATTTGTCAATTTTAGTTACCATATGGTAATAATTTTTTGATTGTTTCTACACATGTTTTATCAGCATAAGCATTTTGAACTTTTCCTGATTTCTTTTGTCTTCTTGTTTTGTTAGCTAATAAGTGTCTTCTGTTTGATTTGGTTCTTTTTACTTTTCCAGTAGCTGTTAATGAATATCTTTTTTTAGCAGCTTTATTGGTTTTTAATTTTGGCATAATGATAACTCCTTTCGTTTATTACTTTATATGAACAGATAATTATTTATCTGCTTTTTTAGCTAAAATAGTGAACATATTTCTACCTTCTAATTTAGGTTGTTTTTCAACAGTTGCCACATCTTCCAAAGTTTCGATAAATTTGTTTAGTACTAATTCTCCTGCTTTGGCATTGTTGACTTCTCTTCCTCTAAAACGAACTGTGATTTTCACTTTGTTTCCTTCGGTTAAGAATTTTCTTGCATTTTTACATTTGAATCCAAAGTCATGTTCCTCAATGTTTGGGGTTACTCTTAATTCTTTTATCTCAAAACTTTTTTGTTTTTTCTTAGCTTCTTTTTCTTTTTTCGCTTGCTCAAATTTGTATTTTCCGTAGTTCATGATTTTACAAACTGGTGGATTGGTATTTGGCGCTACTAATACTAAGTCTAAGTTTTTGCTTTCTGCTTTTTCTAGAGCTTCTTCAAATGCGATTACTCCTGCTTTTTGTCCATTATCTTCTATCAATTGTACTTCTTTTGCTCGTATTTGTCTGTTGATTGGTAATTCTTGTTTGATTGAAAACACCTCCATAAATAAAAAATTTGACTTTGTTACAAGTCAAATCAAAATACCTTCCTTAAGTACAATACTTTGGTTTATTGAATTTCTAACCTTTTTCTATCTTTAGATAAGGTGAGAAGTTTGACTTCTTCTTGTAACGTATATTATTATATACTACTTTTACCTCAACTGTCAAGCATTTTTTTGTTTTTCACTCATTTTTCATAAAAATCATTAATCCAATGTCTAAACTATTCCATACAAAACAATTCCAATCGATTGAATCACAAACAAATTTAAAACATTCGAAGTCAAGAGATTATTCGTCGCTTCTACAACCCCAAGCATGTCATCATTTGCCTGTTTATGATGCTTTTGCGCTTCAAAAAAAGTAATTAATTCTGGTATGCTTGTAATAAATCCTAAAAGAATACCTATTACCACTTGTGAAATATTAAATCGATTACACAACTGTTGCAAAGTATCGCCCAACAATTCTCCTATCACATATAAAAGGATGCCTGTTACTATCAAAATAGAAATATATAGCAGTGTTTTTCGCGTATTTCCATTTTCTCTTTTTCCCTCTTCTTCAATTTGCTTAGCTAATTGCTTATCCTCTTTTTTCAAATATAATTTATGAGCATTATGGTTGATATATTGAAACAAAACATACAAAATCAAAAAAGCTGGAACAATAAGTAAGTTCATCTCTATTTTCTTCCCAACAATAATACTTGGTATGACTATTGTTATCAGAACCAATACCATATCAACTCGAATTGCCTGATTAGTAAAAGCCCTTCGATTTTTGTTCATTACAATAGACACCATATATTGAATAAAATTAATAATATTCGAGCTAATCACATTAAAAATCGTCGTACTTATTAAGCCATTTAAACTAGAAATACTAATCGTAAGTAACTCTGGAACTGATGTTGCATAGCCTGCTATATTGCCTACCGTCTTCGGCTTCAAATTCAAATTTTCTGCTAATCTTCTAAGTGTCACTACCAAAACATATTTAGCAATCAACACAATTAATCCTGCATACAAAACAAATTTAATGATTTCCAAAAACATTTTACGCTCCTTTGTTTTCCCCACTAATCTCCCCACTGGTTCCGGGTTTGATTGGAGACATTTATTTTTATTTTTCCCAATTTCTTGCTAATTATTAAATTTTATAGTATAATTGGAACAATTAAAATACAAAGGTATAAAGGGCTGTTAGCAATCCCATAAAACAGGGATTTTAAGCAACGTCCCCTAATCCCTGTTTGGAGGTTTATATGATTGATATTAAATTTTTAAGAGAAAACCCAGACGTAGTAAAAGAGAACATTAAGAAAAAATTTCAGGACCACAAACTTATCTTAGTAGATGAGGTTATCGATTTAGATGTAAAAAGTAGACAAGCTAAGTTAAATGGAGATAATCTTAGAGCTGAGAGAAAAAACTTAAGTAATCAAATTGGTAGTTTGATGCAAGCTGGTAATAGAGATGAGGCTGAAAAAGTAAAAACACAAGTAAATGAAATTAATGAAAAGCTATCAGAAAATGAAAAATTAGAAAACACTTATGCTGAAGAAATCAAAAATAGAATGATGAAAATTCCTAATATTATGCATGACTCTGTTCCGATTGGAAAAGATGATAATGAAAATGTAGAAGTTCAAAAGTTTGGTGAACCAATTGTACCTGATTATGAAATTCCTTTTCATGGAGAAATTTTAGAGGCTTTAGGTGGACTTGATTTAGATAGTGCTAGACGCGTAAGTGGAAATGGTTTTTACTACTTATTAGGCGATGTTGCAAGACTTCACTCTGCTGTTTTGACTTATGCTAGAGATTTTATGATTGACAAAGGTTTTACTTATTGCATTCCTCCTTTTATGATTCGTTCAGACGTTGTAACTGGTGTTATGAGTTTTGAAGAAATGGATGCTATGATGTATAAAATTGAAGGAGAAGATTTGTATTTAATTGGAACAAGTGAACATTCTATGATTGGTAAGTTCAAAGACCAAATTTTAAAGAAAGAAGATTTGCCTTACAATATGACTTCTTATTCTCCTTGTTTTAGAAAAGAAAAAGGTGCACATGGTATCGAAGAACGTGGTGTTTATCGAATTCATCAATTTGAAAAACAAGAAATGATTGTGGTTTGTGAACCAGAACAGTCATGGGAATGGTATGATAAAATGTGGTCTTATACAGTAGAATTCTTTAGAAGTATGAATATTCCTGTTCGTACCCTAGAGTGCTGCAGTGGAGATTTAGCAGATTTAAAAGCTAAGTCTTGTGACGTAGAGGCATGGAGTCCTAGACAAAAGAAATATTTTGAAGTAGGAAGCTGCTCTAATTTAACAGATGCACAATCTCGTCGATTAGGTATTCGAATTAAAGGAGAAAATGGAAACTATTTTGCTCATACTCTTAATAATACAGTAGTTGCCCCTCCTCGTATGTTGATATCCATTATGGAAAACAATTATAGACCAGATGGAAGTGTTATCATCCCAGAAGTACTAAGACCTTATATGGGTGGATTAGAAAAAATTGAAATAAAAAAATAATTATCATGGAAGAGCCAAAGGGGACGGACCTTTTTGGCTCTATCTTAAAGGAGAAACAAGTTATGTTAGTAAAAAATCCCAAATTCGAAATTTCTGCTGTTCGTCCAAATCAATATCCTTCTAATGGATTACCAGAAATTGTTTTGGTTGGAAAGTCTAATGTTGGTAAATCTAGTTTTGTAAATACGATGATAAACCGAAAAAAATTAGCTAGAACCAGTAGTGAACCAGGAAAAACACGCCAAATTAATTTTTATAATATCGATGATAGCTTTTATTTTGTTGATTTACCTGGTTATGGTTATAGCAAAATGTCTAAAAAGGAACAAGAACAAGTAGGAAAATTTATTGAACAATATTTATTTCATCGAAAAGAAATTGCTTTGATTATTTTTTTAGTGGATATCAGACATACACCTACTGAAAATGATAGATTAATGTACAATTATATGATTTCATCTAAGTTACCTTGTTTGATTTTGGCTAACAAGGCTGATAAAATTGCAAAAACGAAGGTAGATGATAGTGTTAAGGCAATTCAAAAGAGTTTAAATCCTCTTGGTGATATTCCAACTTTGCCTTTTTCTTCGGAACGAAAAATTTATCAAGATGATGTTTGGCATTTTATTGACCCTTTATTATTATCATAAAAACCACCTTTAAAAGGTGGTTTTTTTCTAGCAACAACATTTACATTTGCATTTTCTTTCTTTTCTGCAATTACAGAACATAAGAATAAGGGTTAGAATGAATAATAATCCTAATACGATTGCTAAAACGATGATTGCTGGTAATGCTGCTAAGATAACTGCTGCAAGTGCTGCACCAATAATTATTCCGATTACAAGTGCAAATGCTACTAATAAGATAATGGCTACAATTCCTAAACAATGTCTTTTTTTAGCACATTTTTCTTCTCGGTTGTCATAGCAATAGATTGTTTCTTGTGGCTCCATGTTAAAGTCACCTCCAATATAGTACCTTGCTTGATACTATATTGTATTATATGTCGATTTTTGTCATTTTGTGACTTACTTTTTTCTTCCCCAACTCTTGACTTTATGTTATCTTGTATGATATTATATTGATAGTAACTTTGTAACCAATAAGTCGACTATTTTTTTAGTCGCACTCTTCATTAAGAAACTAGGAGGTTTTAGTTTGAAAATAAAAATTAGAAAAATGAAACCAAAATAGATAAAAAGCGCA
>CANPHV010000082.1 GCA_947573965.1 uncultured Clostridium sp. | reverse complement strand
TATTGAAGGATTATAAAAAAGATAAAAAAATTGCCTACATTTACTTGACACATACCCTACTGTCTCACTCTAAAAAATTCCTTGACAAACCCTTGCCAAATTGATAAGATATAAAGGAAAATTGGTAAGTGGAGGAAGAAATGATACTATATCCAGATGGACACTTTGAAAAAGTAGAAGAAATAACAATCAAATACTTGCAAGACAACAAAATCAAAGCCCTAATATTAGACGTAGACAACACCCTAATAGACTATCAAAAGCACTTAGAAAAAAGTGTTATACAATGGGCCAAAAACTTAAAAGAGCAAGGTATCAAACTATACATATTATCCAATACCAACCAAAAAGAAAAAGTAGAAAAAGTAGCGAAAGCCTTAGAAATACCTTATCGTAACTTAGCCAAAAAACCATTCAAAACAGGTTTTTTAAAAGTACAAAAAGAATTAAAAGAAAAAGCAGAAAACATAGCTGTAGTAGGAGACCAAATTTTTACGGATATCATAGGAGGAAACCGTTGCAGAATGTTTACGATATTGGTAGAGCCAATTAACCCAAAAGATTTTTGGTATACGGCATGGAAACGACCAATTGAAAATAGAATAAAGAATAGATATAGAAAAAACAAGAATAAAATTTTCTAAGGAAACTCAATCCCTATCGTGGATGACTTTCCTAAGAATATAAAAAAAGCAAATAAAGGAGAACAAAAATAATGTATTTTAATGATGTACATATTGCGTATTATGGAATAGCAGTAATTATAGGGTTAGTAGTAGGACAGCTAGTAGATTGGGCTAATAAGAGATTGCCAGATTATAAAAATGTGATTTCAAAAGATATCATAAGCGAATATAAAATAAGTTTCAAACCGAATTACCTATTAATGTTATTAACAGCCGTTATCTATGTAACATTAATCTACACATTTGGTATCAAAGACACCATTGTTGCTAACTTAGACCTAGTCAAATTTTTACTGTTAACACCAATGTTATTATCTGTCTTTGTGATAGACTATCGACTTCAAATTATACCAAATCGATTAAACCTAACCATATTTGAAATTGGATTTATCTTTGCCTTTTTATATGGCTTATCTAATGTAGCTATTACCATTAATATGTTATTAGGTATGCTTGCAGGGGGTGAAATTTTCTTAGCTATAACATTGCTAGGAGGCCTTTTCTATGGGAAAGAAGCAATGGGATTTGGTGATGTTAAATTAATGGGAGCCTTAGGCTTATACTTTGGGCTATCTAATATTATTATCATAACATTAGTGTCTTTCTTAATAGGTGCTGTACTTAGTATTGTATTATTGGCTACAAAAATGAAAAAATCGGATGAATATATACCATTTGGACCATTTATCGTAATCGCAACCTTTATTAGTATGTATGTACCATTTGAACAAATAAAAACACTATTAATGCAAATTTTTACTTTAGGTATGTATCACGGATAAATTAAAAATAGGGGATGGAATAAGTATGAACGAAAAATTACAATGGCTAAGAAATAAAATGGCAAGTTTGGATTTACAAGGATATATCATAACAAATCCTGTCAATATTCGTTATTTAACAAACATAGAAGCAGAAGGGATTTTTTTATTAACCAGAAAAGAAAATATCTATATAACAGATGCTCGTTATATCGAACAGGTGCATACTACCTTAACATTATTTGACGAAATTATTGTATATGATGCTCATGACGTATCCAAAGATGACTATGAAAATTTCTTTTTATTCTGTGAAAATGTAGGATTTGAAGAATATGACATTTCCTATGCCAAATACAAAGAATACCTTCGAAAGTTCAAAATTCATAATTTTGTAGAAACAGAGCAAATGATAGAAAAACAAAGGATGATAAAAGACGAAGAAGAAATTCATAATCTAGAAAAAGCTTGTGAAATAACAGACAATTGTTTCAACTATCTATTAACCTACATTAAGCCAGGGATGACAGAAAAACAAATAGCCTATGAAATAGAAGAATATTATAAAAAAAGAACCGATGGTTTAGCCTTTGAAACCATTGTTGCATCACGGAGAAAACACTTCCAAACCACATGCTATGCCAACCGATAGAAAAATACAAGAAAAAGATATCATTACCATCGATATGGGATGCAAAGTAAATGGTTATTGCTCTGATATGACCAGGACTATTTTTGTAGGAGAAGTGCCAGAAGAAGTAAAACCAATTTATGATTTAGTATTAAAAAATCAAAAGCAAACAGCAGAGCAATATAAAGATGGAGCAAGCACTAGATTATTAACCAAAATGGTAGAAAATGATTTTAAATTATATGGGTATGATTTAGTACATAGCTTAGGACATGGCGTTGGAATGGAAATCCATGAAGCACCATATATTAGTTCTAAATCAGATGCTCAATTAAAAGAAAATATGGTAGTTACCAATGAGCCAGGAATTTATATACCAGGAAAATTTGGGGTAAGAATAGAAGATACCGTTCAAATTACCAAATTTGGATGTATAAACCTAACAAAATCTGGGAAAAATTATACTATCATCTAGTAATTGCTTGATTTTTCTGGAAGAATATAGTAAAATAGATACAGCAAAAAATAAATTAGAAAATAGAGAGGAGAAAAAATTATGGCATCAGTATATTCAGCAGGAGATTTTAGAAATGGAACCACATTTGAAATGGAAGGAAATGTATATAGAATTGTAGAATTTCAACACGTAAAACCAGGAAAGGGGTCAGCTTTCGTAAGAACTAAATTAAAAAACGTTATTACAGGAGCAACGTTAGAAAAAACATTTAACCCATCTGACAAATTTCCAGCAGCAGAAATCGAGAAAAAAACAATGCAATACTTATACAATGATGGAGGTTTATATTATTTCATGGATAATGAAACTTATGACCAAACACCATTAAACGAAGAACAATTAGGTGATTGCTTGAAATATTTAAAAGAAAATATGGAAGTTACCATACTATCTTTCAAAGGAAATACCTTTGCAGTAGAACCACCAACATTTGTAGAATTAGAAGTTACATACACAGAACCTGGATTTAGTGGAAACACAACAACCACTTCAGGAAAACCAGCAAAACTAGAAACAGGGCTAGAAATCCAAGTTCCATTGTTTGTTAATATCGGTGACGTTTTAAAAATCGATACGAGAACATGTGAATACATGGAAAGAGTTTAAGAAAGGTGAATACAAAATGAAAAAATTAAAAAACGAATATAGAAGTTTTTTAGATGACATAGAAAAAAATATTAAAAATAAAGAAGATTTAGATTATATTAAAGAAAGATTTGTTTCTTTCGTAGATACTGTATTAGACGAAATGGATTCTATATTAGAATATAAGCAAGAAGAAATGGCAAAAATAGAAGATACCCAAAAACAACTAAGTGAAAAAATGGGGCAAATGCAACAAGTAATTGACAATATCGAAAAAGACATCTATACAGAGGATGGATTTGATTTTGAAATTGTTTGTCCTTATTGTAATTATGAATTTATCATAGACGTAGACGAAAACAAAACAGAAATCGAATGTCCAGAGTGTCAAAATGTAATTGAATTAGACTGGTCAGGAGAAGTAGAAGAAGGCGAAAATAACGAAGGCGGTTGCCTACGGAGATTGCCACGGTTGTCATGGGTGTGGCGACGAAAGTGAAGACGATGATATGTAAGAGTGTGCCAAAGGGGACGGACCTTTTTGGCACATTTTGTCATATTAGGGACGGTTCTTTTCCGACATCCCCTAGGATGTCGGAAAAGAACCGTCCCTAATATGACATTTAGAAATGCAGTAAAGGATTGGTATATTTGCCATCTACACGGATACCTAAATGAAGATGAGGACCTGTTGTAGCACCATTGGTAGGCTTTCCTTCATTATCAAAATATTGATTTCCTTTTACACCATAAACATTTTTAGGACCTACTTGTCCAATAACTTGACCTTGTTTTATGGAATCTCCAACTGATACCATCCAATTAGGGTCACAATGGCAATAACTAACTTTAAAGTTATCGAAAGAAAGAGTTATGGTATAGCCACCAGCACCTAAAAATTCGCGAAAAGTAATTTCACCATCATGAATGGCAATAAATTTGCTACCAGGTGGAGCTGGAATATCAATACCAGAATGAGAAGAGGAGGCACCAGAGGTTGGAGAAGTACGTTTTCCAAAAGGAGAGCTTATTTTTGTATAACCGGGAATAGGCCAAACAAAGCCATTAGGATTGAAGTCTAAAATTTCTGAATTTTGATTTTGAGAAAAAGAATAATGATTATCATTAAAAATAGGAATAAAAAAGAGAATAATGAAAAGAATAAGAAATAGTAAGAGTAGATAAAAGTTTTTTAAATATTTAAAAATGGAAATCACCTCGAAAAAAATAAAATAAGAATAAAAATTAAAATGGCAGGGGTAGAAGGACTCGAACCCTCACAGGCGGTTTTGGAGACCGATGTGCTACCATTGACACTATACCCCTATTAATAAATACATTTATTATCTTAGCACAAAAAATAAATTTTAGCAAGATTTTTTCAAAAAATTCTTGACTTTTTTTAATAACGATAATATAATATATGAAATTAAATTAATTACGGTGAAGAAGAAAAAATATGTGAAAGTTCATTTTTAGAGAGTTAGCGATGGTGAAATGCTAGCAATGAATACATATGGGGAGCTTTGGAGTAAGAATAAAATTAAGGTGCTTAAAATTTTAAATTTTAAGAATTAGGGTGGAAACGCGGAAAATAAACTTTCGTCCCTAGCAATGGATTGATAATTGCTAGGTGCCGAAAGTTTTTTGTTTAAATGAATTAAAATCAGCATCTTGTACATTTTTGTTATTTAATTCAAACTTCGACGTACTGGTGTACGACTTCAGCTTGAATTATCTAACGAAAATGCACAATATACTAATTTTAAATCATTTAAAAGATGAATAGAATTCAGTAATTACCTAGCTAAAAATAAGAAGGAGGAATTTTTATGGTAAAATCAATGGACACTTTAGTAGCACTTTGTAAAAACAGAGGATACGTGTATCCTGGTTCAGAAATTTATGGAGGATTAGCAAACACATGGGACTATGGACCTTTAGGAGTGGAATTAAAAAACAATGTAAAAGAAGCTTGGAGAAGAAAATTTATTAGGGAAAATTCTTATAATGTAGGATTAGATGCTGCTATTTTAATGAACCCAACTACATGGGTAGCATCTGGACACGTGGGAGGATTTTCCGACCCATTAATCGACTGTAAAGAATGTAAAACAAGACATAGAGCAGATAAAATGATAGAAGAATGGATGCATGAAAATAAATGTGAGGAAATCGTAGATGGTTGGCCAGACGAAAAAATGATAGCCTATATGGATGAACATGAAATCAACTGTCCAAACTGTGGAGCTCATAACTTTACAGATATAAGAAAATTCAATTTAATGTTTAAAACTTTCCAAGGAGTTACAGAGGATGCAAAAGCAGAAATCTATTTAAGACCAGAAACAGCACAAGGAATTTTCGTAAATTTCAAAAATGTAATGAGAACCACTCGAAAAAAACTACCAATGGGAATTGCACAAATTGGTAAGGCCTTTCGAAATGAAATTACACCAGGAAACTTTACTTTTAGAACAAGAGAATTTGAACAAATGGAATTAGAATTCTTCTGTAAGCCAGGAACTGATATCGAGTGGCAAAATTACTGGAAAGAATTTTGTAAGCAATGGTTATTAAATTTGGGAATGACAGAAGAAAATATCAGATTAAGAGACCATACACCAGAAGAATTATCACATTATAGTAATGGAACCACTGATATTGAATATGCTTTCCCATTTGGATGGGGAGAATTATGGGGAATTGCTGATAGAACTGACTATGACTTAAGTAGTCACATGAAAGTATCAAAAGAAGATTTCAACTATACAGACCCAGAAACAGGAGAAAAATTTATACCATATTGTATTGAACCATCTGTAGGAGCAGATAGAGTAACTTTAGCCTTTTTATGTGACAGTTATGAAGAAGAACAATTAGAAGATGGAGACTCAAGAGTTGTATTACATTTGCACCCAGCCTTAGCACCATTTAAAGTTGCGGTATTACCACTTTCTAAGAAATTATCTGAAAAAGCAGAAGAAGTATACAAAGAACTTTCTAAGAAATTTATGTGTGATTATGATGAAGCAGGAAGTATTGGAAAACGTTATAGAAGAGAAGATGAAATAGGAACACCATACTGTGTAACCGTTGACTTTGACACATTAGAAGATGGGACTGTAACAGTAAGAGATAGAGATACCATGGAGCAAATCAGATTGAAAATTGATGAAGTGGCTTCTTGGGTAGAAGAAAAATTAGAATTTTAATAAAAAATGAGACAAAGGGGACACTCCTTTTTGTCTCATTTTATTGGATAATGAAAACCCCACGTTTTACGTGGGGTTCTAAAAGCTTCTAGC
>CANPHV010000081.1 GCA_947573965.1 uncultured Clostridium sp. | reverse complement strand
CTAGTCTTGAAGTAATTTTGATATTTTAGGGTGTCCTAATCAAAAATTATTGACAATTTTAATAAAAAGAAAGAAGTGAAAAAGATGTTAAACAAAAAACAAATTGAAGAAATAATACCACAAAGAGAGCCATTCTTAATGATAGACGAAGTCGAAGAATACAAGCCAGGAGAAAGTGCCATTGCCTACAAATATGTAGATGAAAAAGAGTGGTATTTCAAAGGGCATTTTCCAGGAAATCCTATTATGCCAGGTGTACTAATCACAGAAAGCTTAGCACAAACAGGAGCCATTGCTATCCTTAGTGTTGAAGAAAACAAAGGGAAAAATGCCTTGTTTGGTGGAATCGATAAAATGAAATTCAAAAAAATGGTAGTACCAGGCGATAAATTAAAATTAGAAGTAAAAATTATTAAGCAAAAAGGACCAATTGGGGTAGGAGAAGCTATAGCAACGGTTGATGAAAAGATAGTAGCAAGGGGAGAGTTGACTTTTGCTGTGGTATAAGATAGGAGAGTGAGAAAATGAATAAGATATTAATTGCTAATCGAGGAGAAATCGCTGTTAGAATTATAAGAGCCTGTAAAGAAATGAACTTAAAAACCGTAGCTGTTTATTCTGAAATGGACAAAGACGCTATGCATACTCGTCTAGCAGACGAGGCAGTTTGTATTGGACCAGCTAATCCGGGAAAAAGTTATCTAAACTTTAAAAATATCATAGAAGCAGCCAACATAACAGGAGCAGACAGTATCCATCCAGGATTTGGATTTTTATCCGAAAACAGCCAATTTGCCAAAATATGTGAAGAATCCAACATTAAATTTATTGGACCATCGTATCAAGTTATTGAAAAAATGGGAAATAAGTCTAACGCCAAAGAAATGATGAAATCAGCAGGAGTACCAGTTATACCAGGTTCAGACGGAAGTGTCAAAGGTTTGAAAGACGCCATTAAAATAGCAGAAAAAATCGGTTATCCTGTTCTATTGAAAGCGGCAGCAGGTGGAGGCGGTAAAGGAATTCGTTTAGTAAATAGCGCAGAAGAAATGGAAAGTAGCTATAATATTGTAAAACAAGAAGCCAAACTATCCTTTAATGACGATGAAATTTACATAGAAAAATTTGTAAAAAATCCACGTCATGTGGAAATACAAATTTTAGCAGATGAACATGGGAATGTGGTACATTTAGGAGAAAGGGACTGCTCTATCCAACGAAAAAACCAAAAGATAATCGAAGAAACACCATCGACTGCTATTGATGATAAACTAAGAAATAAAATGGGAGAAGCAGCTGTTAAAGCAGCCAAAGTAGCAGGATATAGTAGTTGTGGAACCATTGAATTTTTAGTAGATAGTGATAAAAATTTCTACTTTATGGAAATGAATACAAGAATTCAAGTAGAACACCCTATCACAGAAGAAAGAACAGGAATTGATATTGTAAAAGCACAAATCAAAATTGCAGCAGGAGAAACGTTAAAATTAAAACAGAAAAATATTGAATTTAGAGGACATTGCATCGAATGTAGAATTAATGCAGAAAACCCAAGTAAAAATTTTATGCCATGTCCAGGAACGATTACAGGGCTAAACTTACCAGGCGGAAATGGTGTAAGGGTAGATACTGCTATCTATGAAGGCTATACCATTCCACCATCTTACGATTCTATGATAGCAAAAATTATTACACATGGAGACACAAGAAATGAAGCCATTAGCAAAATGAAAAGAGCCTTAGAAGAAATCGTAATAGAAGGGGTAGACACCAATATTGACTTCCTATTTAAAATCATTAAAAATCCAAATTTCATTCGAGGAAACTTTGACACCTCATTTATTGAAAAAGAAGGATTATGATTTTTGGGATATCCTTAGTTGGATAAACATATGGAAATTACAGAAAAGCGATACCTTTAGGTATGGGAGGAAAAATCATGATAGTAGATAAAATAAAAAAAAGAGAGCCAACCGCGAAAAGAACAGAAAATCAAGTTGATATTCAAGTGGGAAAATGGCTAAAATGCGACAAATGTAAAGAAATATTATACAAAGAAACCGTAAGAGCCAACAGTAGTATTTGTCCAAATTGTGGTGCTTATTTCAGAATGCACATCAATAAGAGACTAGAAAGCATAGTAGATGAAGGAACTTACAAAAAATTCGATTTAAATATCGACACCACCAATCCTTTAGATTTAGAGGATTATCCTAAAAAAATCAAAGGCTTGCGAGAAAAAACAGGAATTCAAGAAGCCGTTAGTTGTGGGACAGGAGAAATAAAAGGCGAAAAAGTAGTTATTTGCGTTATGGATAGTGGATTTTTAATGGGAAGCATGGGAATTGTAGTAGGAGAAAAAATCACTTATGCCATAGAACAAGCAATAGAACGAAAACTTCCACTTATCATTTTCTGTGTTTCTGGTGGTGCTAGAATGCAAGAGGGAATTATATCCTTAATGCAAATGGCAAAAACAACAGCAGCAATTTCCAAACTAAATGAAGCAGGATTGTTATACATATCAGTTCTAACAGACCCAACTTATGGAGGGGTTACCGCCTCTTTTGCTAGTATAGCTGACGTTATATTAGCAGAACCAGGAGCAATGATTGGTTTTGCAGGGCAAAGAGTGATTGAGCAAACCATTGGGGAAAAATTGCCAGAAGGTTTCCAAACAGCAGAGTTTTTGCTAGAACATGGCTTTATTGATAAAATTGTAGAAAGAAAAGAATTAAAAGATACACTATATCAATTAATTCAATTCAACAAGTAGCAGGAATTGAAAAATGGGGGGATTAAGGAACGTCCCCTAATCCCAGTTGATAGAGGAGGAGAAGGATGAAGGAATTAACGGCGTGGGAAAAGGTTGAAATAGCAAGAAGCACGAAGCGAAAAACAGCACTTGATTATATCGAAGAAATTTTTGATGATTTTATGGAATTACATGGGGACAGAAATTTTAAAGATGACAAATCCATTGTTTGTGGACTAGCAAGAATTGGAAAGCAAAATTATACAGTAATTGCTGAGCAAAAGGGAAGAACCACCAAAGAAAATATCGAAAGAAACTTCGGTATGCCAAATCCAGAGGCTTATCGAAAAGGAATTCGATTTATGGAGCAAGCTGAAAAATTCAGAAGACCAGTTATTACTTTTATTGATACCAAAGGTGCTTATCCGGGAATTGGGGCAGAAGAAAGAGGACAACGGAGAAGCCATTGCAAGTTCTATGTTGGCGTTAGCTAAACTAACAGTACCAGTGATTGCCATTGTGATAGGCGAAGGTTCAAGCGGAGGAGCTTTAGCACTAGGACTTGGAAATAAGGTACTAATGTTAGAAAATGCAATTTATTCTATTTTATCGCCAGAGGGGTATGCAAGTATATTATGGAAGGATGCTTCTCGAACAAAGGAAGCAGCAGAAAAAATGAAGTTGACAGCAAAAGATTTGTATGAACTAGGAATCATTGATAAGATTATCAAAGAACCAAAGGGAGACGAAGAAGATAGCTTTTTAAAAGTTGCTAAAAGCTTGAAAAAGGAAATTTTAAAAGCCATGGAGGAACGAAAGGATATGTCTCCACAGGAAATGAAAGAGGAGAGATATCAAAAGTTTAGAAATATGGGAGAATATAAAAGTTTATAGGAGGAAAGAAAATGATTTTAGAAGGAAAGAAAATTTTAATTATGGGAATTCGAAATAAGTGGAGTATTGCTTTTGGGATTGCAAAAGCTGCTTATGAAAATGGAGCAAAATTGATTTTTACTTATATGGGAGAGGAAAATAAAGATAAAATCGAAGAGTTGATTTCAGAATTTAAAGGAAGCAAGGCTTATGTTTTAGATGGGGCTTCAGAGGATGAAATTGTAAAAAAAGCATTTACCAAAATTAAAGAGGAAAATGGTAAAATTGATGGTATTGTCCATGCAGTAGCACATGCTAACACTGAGGATTTGCACAATGATTTTATTTTTACTAGCAAAGAGGGATTTTCTCATGCATGTGATGTAAGTAGTTATTCCTTTGTATTAGCAGCAAGACAAGCAAAAGAACTAGATATGCTAGCGGAGCAAGCAAGTTTAGTTACCTTAACTTATCATGGTTCTACGAAAGTAATTGACAATTACAATGTAATGGGAGTTGCAAAAGCAGCACTAGAAGCGAGTGTTAGATATCTAGCAGAAAATTTAGGAAGAGAAGGAATACGAGTAAATGCTGTTTCAGCAGGACCAATCAAAACTTTATCAGCTAAAGGAATTAAAGATTTTGGGTCAGTATTAACCGTCATTGAAGAAAAAGCACCACTTCATAAAAATGTAACAACCACACAAGTAGGTAATGTAGCAACATTTTTATTAAGTTCTATGTCAGATAGTGTTACAGGGCAAGTGGTTTACGCAGATAATGGATATAATATCATGGGAATTTAAAAGGGTCATGCACTTTTCATTTTTGCCAAACATACAATTAGGTTATGGATATTAAAAAAGCAAAAATGGAGGTGCATTTGTCATGCTATCGCTTTTTATGACAGGAATAGTTGGTTTTTTAGAGTTCTTAAAATCAGCCGTATTTGTAGTTCGGATATATACAAGGAGGAAATCTATTTCCTGAACCGTTGACCGCTGAAGAAGAAAAGAATTGCTTAGAACAGATGGCAAAAGGAGATGATGAGGCAAGAAATATTTTAATTGAAAGAAACCTAAGATTAGTTGCCCATGTGGCGAAAAAATATAGTACCACAAAGGTAGAACAAGATGATTTGATTTCCATAGGAACGGTTGGGTTAATCAAAGGAATTAATAGTTTTAAAATAGAAAAAGGGGCTAGACTTTCTACCTATGTTTCTCGTTGCATTGATAATGAAATTTTAATGCACCTAAGAGCCACCAAAAAGCTTCGGAGCAGAAGTGTATTTGAATGAACCAATCGGAAAAGATAAAGACGACAATGTGGTAACATTGCAAGAAGTTTTAGAGAATAACGAAAGAAATATAGAAGAAGAAGTAGATATTAAGATGAAGATAAAATTACTTTGCCAAAAGATGAAGGAGATTTTAAAAGACCGAGAAAGAACCATTTTGGAACTGCGATTTGGACTTGGAGGTCATAAACCAAAAACACAAAATGAAATTGCAGATATGATGGGAATTTCTCGTTCCTATGTGTCTAGGATTGAAACGAAGGCGATTGATAAATTAGCACAAGAAATTAAAGAATAAAAAAACAAGCGAAAGGGTTCTCTGGTAAAAGAAAATCCTTTTTTTTATTAACAGAAAATTAAGAAACAAGGACTTGAAAATATTTCCAACCTATGGTATGATATTAGGAAAAGTTAGGGGGATTTATGTGGCAACGATAGAAGATTTTGAGAAAATAGATATGAGGGTAGGAACGATAATAGAAGTAGCCATCAATCAGAAAGCCAAGAAACCAGCCTATCAATTGAAAATAGACTTTGGAGAAGAAATAGGAATAAAAACTTCATCAGCACAAATTACACAATGCTATGAAGAACAGGAACTAAAAGGAAAACAAGTAATAGCCGTTGTAAATTTTCCACCAAGACAGGTAGCAGAAGTAAAGAGTGAGGTATTAGTGTTAGGAAGTAAATCCAAACAAGGAATTATTTTGTTAAAACCTTCTTCAAAGGTACAAAATGGGGATAAAATTTATTAAAGAGTTAGGAGAAAAAATGCAAAGAACAAAATTAAAAGATAGAATATTGCCAACCTATACGAAGGGAGAAGAAATCTTCAATATGACATCTCATATTGTGGGTGCTGTTTTAGGGGTAGTTGCAACTGTATTATGCATTGTATTTGCTGCTATCCATAGAAATGTGTATGGTGTCATTAGTGGAGCTATTTATGGCGTAACCATGATTGTATTATATACCATGTCTAGTATTTATCATGGACTAAGTCCCAAATTTACTTCTAAAAAAGTCTTTCAAATATTAGACCATTGCTCTATTTTTTTATTAATAGCAGGTTCTTATACGCCATTTGCATTATGTTCGATTCGAGAAGCAGATACAGTAGCTGGTTGGGCAATCTTTGGAATTATATGGTTGTTTGCGATTTTAGGAATTGTACTAAATTCTATAGACATTAAGAAATTTAAAAAGTTTTCTATGCTTTGTTATTTGTTAATGGGATGGTGTATTATTATAAAGGGAGGCTTATTGCCAGAACTGTTAACTTTAAATGGCTTTATCCTTTTAGTAGCAGGACGGAATTGCTTATACAATAGGTGCTATTATTTATGGAGTAGGAAAAAAGCATAAATATTTTCATTCCATCTTTCATTTGTTTATCTTATTAGGTAGTTTTTTACAATTTATGTGTATTTTACTCTATGTCATGTAAAAAATGAAAAAGTGAGATTTTAAGTAAAAAACTAAGATAAAATTATTTAAAGAAAGAATAAGAACCAAGTTAGTGTAAAATTAATGTAGGCAAAATAAAAAATGTCTACATTATTTTTTTTG
>CANPHV010000080.1 GCA_947573965.1 uncultured Clostridium sp. | reverse complement strand
AAAAAAATTAAATTTATGTAACAACTTAATTACATAATTCAAAAAAAGAATACTAGGCTTATTTCCCTAGTATTCTATCTTATTGTTCCCTATTCCATCTCTGAAAAATATTCGTTAATTCGATTGATTAATTCTTGTTTAGTTTCTTCTAATGTCATTCCTTCTACCTGTGCTCCAGCAAGAGTTATGTGCCCTCCTCCACCTAATTTTTCTAATATTATCTGAACATTGATATCGCCAATAGAACGCCCACTAATACATACTTTGTCTCCTATTTCCCCTATGACAAAAGAGGCTGTTATGTCACTAATGGTAAGAAGTTCGTCTGCTGCTTTGGCACAAGTTACATTGACGTCTTTGGCTTTTTCTTCACAAATAGAAATAGCTATGGTGTCATTTACAATTTCTGCTTTTCCTACAATTTCTGCTATTCTATTAAAACTTTCTAAGTCACTTTGGAACCACTTTTTAACACGAATAATGTCAACACCACATTTTCTTAAATATGCCGCTGCTTCAAAGGTTCTAACTCCTGTTTTAAAGGTGAAATTTTTGGTATCCATCATAATTCCTGCATATAAGCTTTCTGCCTCAATTGTTTTTAATTGTACTTTTTGCTCTACATATTGCAAAATTTCAGTTACTAATTCAGCAGTAGAAGAAGCATACACTTCTTGGAAGGTTAAAGTCGCTTTTTCAATGTAGTCTGCACTTCTTCTATGATGGTCAATAATTACTATTTTCTTGGCTCTGTCTACTAATTCTTCTGATTCAACATAGTTCATTTTATGCGTATCTACAATTACTAATAAAGTATTCTCGTCTACATTTTCTAAAGCAACCTCTTTATTAATAATAACATCCTCATATTCTTCATCTTTTTCAATTGATTTTCGAAATGCTTCGATGGCTGCTTCTTTGTTATTAATTACGATATAGGCATTTTTATCTAAGCTCTTTGCTAATCGATAAACTCCTAAACTTGCTCCTACACAGTCCATGTCTGGATTTGTATGTCCCATTATCATAACTTTTTTGGATTCTTTCATTAGGTTTTCTAATGCTTGTGCTACAATTCTTGCTTTTACTTTGGTTCTTTTTTCTACCTCTTGTGCTCTTCCTCCAAAAAATTTATAGATCTCATTTTCTCGAATAACGGCTTGGTCTCCTCCACGTCCTAGAACAATATCCATTGCCGTTTGAGCTGATTTATATTTTTCTTTGTCGGTTGGTCCTTCATTTGAAATTGCAATACTTAAAGTAAATTGTACTTTTTCTTTCATATCAATTTCTTTGATTTTGTCTAAGATACTAAATTTATCTTCTTTTACACTGTCTAAATATCTTTGTTCAAAGAAATAGATATATCTATCTTTTTCGGTTTTGATTAAAACGCCTTTTGTTTTATCGGTCCACTCATAAATATATTTATCAATTTCTGCAATTACTTGTGGCTTTTCTTCACTTTCTAATCGTTGCATGGTTTCTTCATAATTGTCTACCATGATGATTCCTACACAGGTTTTAGAGTCTTTGTATTCTTTTTGTAATTTAATGTTCTCTGTGTCGTCTATAAAATATAATATTACCATATATTCTGCTTTATTTTTCTTTGATTTTACGTATCTACCAACAATTCGATAGGTTTTATTATCGATTTCTATTTGTCTTAGAATATCTTGATTATTGGCTTTTTCTCTTTTTTGTATTTCTGCTTTAATTTCTACACTTAATTCTTTAATATAAGTATTAATGTCAATATTAGCAAATTCAGAAGCAAATTTAGAACTTTTCCAAACAACATTGCCATCTGTTTCTAGTATTACTAAAGGAAATGGTGCGTTGATTAAACTTGTTTTTGCAGCTGAGTCTACTGTTATACTCAAGTCTTGTAGAGTTTCTGATATTTCACTTTTTCTTTTATTATTTGTGTAATAACTATAAATTACAATGAATGCAAATATACAAATACATGGTATTATCATGTATGTACTTTTGATAGCAATATAGACTAATAGTACAAATATTATAGCTAAATATATTTTGGTTCTGGATACTAGAGTATCTAAAACTTTTCTACTGGTTTTTTGCATATAGATTTTCTCCTTCTATTTATTCTATTCTATTTTACTCACAAACAGGCTATTTGTCAAGTTTTTCACTGTCAAATTTCTAGGTCTTAAATGCAAAATACAGCATATAAAGGAACGGACTTTATGCCATTCTCAAATCCAAAATTTGAGAACTTAATTCCTGGTTTGTTTCAAAATTCATGTAAATTAATTCTTTAAAAACGGATATTAAGGGGGGGCATTGTAAACTTGTTTACATTCTCTTTCTTTTTTTGATAAACTTTCATTATTAATATTATTATTTAAACAAGAAACAATAACAAAAGAAGGAAAATAGGAGGAATTTATGAGAAAATTAAAAAAATCTAACAAGGGGATTACTTTAATTGCTTTAGTTATTACAATAATAATTTTATTAATATTAGCAGGTATAACAATTGCTACTTTAACGGTAGAAAATGGTATTTTAAATAAATCACAAACTGCCAAAGAAGAAAATAATGAAAAAACAGCAACAGAAATCATGAACTTAAAGATAACCAATGCTCAAATTCAAAGTTATGCAGAAAAGCAAAAAATGCCGAGTTTGCAGTACTTAGCCAATATGCTATGTGAAGATGAAGAAATGCAATACGTGGAATTAGAAACTCAAAAACAAGCAAAATTGAAAGAAATTACAGTTGGGCTAGCAACATCTATTTTTACAAAATTAAAAGACTACCCTTATGAATTTGAAATTGATGCAAATTTAAGATTAGCTTCTATCGATGGAATAAAAGTATCTAATAGCGAAACACCCCCACCATCTTCTGGAATATCAGAAGATGATATTAGAAGAATTGTAAGAGAAGAATTGGACCAGAAAATCGGAGAAATACAAGTTAATGGAATTTATGAAACCATTTTTGAGGGAAGTGCCAAACAAAATAATAAAACCTATACCCTTACTAAATCTATTAATGATTATCGTTATTTGATTGTTTATGCAAAAATGAATAATTCAGAAGGTGAAATTGCCAGTTGCTGTATTGATAAAAGTTGCTATAAAATAGGAACTAGTTACTCTCAATTTATAGGTGCACATGCTGCTGATGATTGGTGTTATAGCTGTCATTACTATTTTTCTACTGATAAGAACTTAACTATTAATGACATAGGAAGTGTAGGCTGGGAAGGAACTCCAGAAATCTTCTTAATAAAAGGAGTAAAATAATCTAAACGAAACCTAACTAGTATTTTATATAGTTAGGTCTCGTTTATGTTTTATTATTAAATACAAAACACTGCATACAAAGGAACTGACTTTATACCATTCTCAAATCCAAAGTTTCTTTCTGAAATTCGAATCGCAACTTTGGGATGATATCGTTTCTTATATAGGTCTAAACTTCTCGATTTTGTGTGTACTCCTGTCTTTACCTCAATTGGTAAAATATCCATATCTTTTTGAATGATAAAATCTAATTCTGCTTTTCCTTCTGATTCCCAATAATAAATTTCATAGCCTTTTCCTTTTAATTCATTCGCAACATAATGCTCTGTAAGTGGTCCCATTGAAATCATAGTTGGCGTCGTACTTAAATCTATTAAGTATAGTGGGTATCTTGCTTTATTAACAAATAATCCAACATCACTCATATATAGTTTGAATGCGGTTAAGTCTTTATGCATTTCTAATGGTATTTCTGCTTTTGCCTTATACACTTGTGTCACAATTCCACTATTTTTTAGCCATAAAATAGCCTCGCCAAATATCGATGAGGTTCCTCCTTTTGAAATTATCTTATATTGGAACTTTTGATTCTCTTTCGCCAGTTGAACTGGTATCGAATCAAAAGCACCCATAATTCGATTGGACAAGCTATTATCAGCATATTTGGTCATGTCTCTTTCATAAGATAACAATATTTCTGCTTGTGTATCAATGGTTGCAATTACCTTTTGTTCTTCTAAATAGGTTTTTACTACTTCTGGCATACCTCCTACTACTAAATAAGTTCTATATAATTTTAAACACAATTCATGAATATCTTTATCCATTCTTTCATCGTTTTCAAAATGCTCTTGAATTTCATTAATTAAGTTATCCCTTCCCACTGCCATTAAGAATTCTTTAAAAGATAACGGATACATACTCATCATTTGAACCTTTCCTACTGGAAAAGAATAATTTTCTCTGTTTATAGCAATTCCTAATAATGACCCTGCTGCTATCACGTGGTATTCAGGTGCATCTTCATAAAAATATTTTAGTGATGTTAATGCTCTTTCATTGACTTGAATTTCATCAAAAAATATTAATGTTTTTTCGGGTAATATTTTTTCACCATAGAACAATTCTAATTTGTTTATGATATAGTTGGCATCTATACTATCTGAAATTTGAGAACTTAATTCCTGGTTTGTTTCGAAATTCACGTAAATTAAATTTTCATAGTTCTCTTTTCCAAATCGCTTTATGATATACGTCTTCCCTACTTGTCTAGCTCCATGTATTATCAGTGGCTTTCTATTTTTGGATTTCTTCCAATTCTTTAAATCATCCATAATTTCTCTTTTCATTGCATCTCTCTCCTTAACGGCATTATACTATATAAGTTCCAAAAAATCAACTTCAAACGCAACTTTTTGTACGTTATTTGTATTTTTTGAATATAGAATTTTTTTCGGTGTTTAAGAAGTAAGAAAGAATAAGAAATACAAAAATAATTTAGGATTCTATATAGTATATCCTCATATATTCTTCATATTGGGGAAATCAATTTTAAGCCTATCTATAGTTCTATTAGGTATAGTTAATTGATTTACCTTTTTGCTTATACCCGACAGTTTTTTAAAAAATAAAAAAATGCTTAAAAACTACCAAATATTAAGGGATATTGCAAACTTGTTTACATTCGCTTTCTTCTTTTGATAAACTTTTATTATTAACATCATTATTTAAGTAAGAAACAATAATACAAAAGAAGGAAAATAGGAGGAAGTTTGAAAAATAGTATAGGAAAAAGTCCATAAGAAATAAAACCCCTAAAAAGCGGTTTTAAAAAACTAAATATAAAGTTAATGGCAACCAAACATATAAATCTACTAAATATAACAATTAATTAGATATGTTTAATATCATAACCTTGCTGTTGTAGAAATTTAATAGCGTTATTAACATTTAATCTAGTATGTCTGCTTTTAAAATTAGATTTAGTTAATTGCTTGTACAATTCAATGTTAAATGGTTCATTTTTAGATAACATATGGTATGCACAAGTAAGCAACATTCTAGCAATTGCAATAATTGCACGTTTATGCCCACGACGTTTTTTAATAGCTTCATATCTAAGTTTAAAATATTCACATTCTTTGTCTTTAACAGCATTGTTAGCACATTGAACAAGTAGTGGTTTAATATAAACACCAGCTCTAGAAATTTTAACAGATTTCTTTTTGCCAGCACTCTCATTGTTTTGAGGAGTAAGACCAGCCCATGAGCAAAGATGTTTATCATCAACAAAGACGTTCATATTACTACCAATTTCAGAAAGTATGTAGATGGCTGAAACATCTTCAACACCTGGAATTGTTAATAGCAAATTAATTTGATTTTGATAGTTAGCAACTAAAGGAATTATTGCTTCTTCAAGTTTTTCTACACATTTGTTGATGTAATCATAGTGTTCAAGACAAATTTGCATTTTAGAATTTTGTTCTTTAGTTAAATTACCTTGAACAGACTCTAAAATTTCTTGAGGAGATGCTTTAAGATTTTTTCTTAATAATGGAGATAGTTCCTCCATAGTAAGATTGTCATTTTTAGAAAGCATTTTCTTCAAAATGGATTGAGCAGTTTTACCAAAAGTATCAGTAACAACATTTGAAATCATAATATTAGACATAGTGAGAGAATTTTGAAAACGGTTTTTCTCACTAGTACGGCAATTAAGAAGTTTAAAACGATAACGCATTAAATCACGAAGTTGTCTGATTTCAAGAGGTGGCATAAAACTAGGATTAACAAGACTGTGTTTAAAAATATCTGCAATCCAAATAGAGTCTTTCTTGTCAGTTTTTTTACCAGGAATAGCTCGAACATATTTGGGATGAGTAATAATAACATGGCAAGAATCTTCAAGAATATTAAAAATAGGAATCCAATATTTGCCAGTGGATTCCATACACACATCTTTACAATCATTATCTTTAAGCCATTGTTTAAGATGTTCAATATCTTTGGTTATAGTAGAAAATTGTTTGGTTTGATAAGTGGTTACTTTTTGTTCATCTGTTTTCGCAATTGTTGCAACTAACATTTTTTTATGAACATCAATACCACAACAGTTATAGTAATAAATGTTTAACATATGGTTGCCTCCTGTGCTAAACAAAAATAGATGTATAGACATTTACTATGTGTACCAAGCTAGATTAACGGAATTTGTTAAATACAAATATAAGTTTACGTACTCCACCCATTTTTCAGGGATATGTTACACTCGTTTGTGCTTAAAAGGTACACGTCACATATATTTATGCGGGATAAAATTACGTGGTAACTTTTCGCCACTCCCTCCGCCGTGCTCTTCAGTCTATCTATACATCTAATATAATTATAACAAATTATGTTAATTAAATCAAATTAAGATTTTTAATTAAATTTTGTGCCTTTCGTAGACGTAGCGTCAGCGAAGGCAAAGAAAGGAATGATAAGTATTTATGGAAGAAACAAGAAAATCTAACAAAGGTATTACTTTAATCGCTTTAGTCATTACCATTATAATTTTACTAA
>CANPHV010000079.1 GCA_947573965.1 uncultured Clostridium sp. | reverse complement strand
CCGCACACGAACCACCACGAACGCCCCCCTCCCCCCCGGGGTCCGGGCTTGGGGGGGGAAAAAAAACCCCCCCAACCACACCCGGACCCAGTGGGGAAAGGAGAAAAAGTTGAATACGTTAGTAATAGAAAAAGAAGATTTAAGGCATAATATAGAACAAATCAAGAAATTTGCTAATAAAACAGGAAAGGATGACGAAGGAAATCCAATTAAGATAATAGCTGTAGTAAAGGCAAATGGTTATGGATTAGGAATTGTAGAGTACACAAAATTTTTGATAGACCAAGGCATTTCCTTTTTTGCTGTGGCAACTGTGGACGAGGCTTTAAAGTTAAGAAAAGCAGGAATTAAAGAGGATATTTTAATGTTATCTTCCACAGCTATCAAAGAAGATGTGGAAACACTAATGCAAAATAACATTATTATCACAATTGGTTCTAAAGAAGATGTAGAGGTAGCAGACAAAATAGCACAGGAGCAAAATAAAAACATAAGGGCGCATCTAAAAATTGATACTGGATTTGGAAGATATGGATTTGTTTATAGCAATCGTGATGAAATGATAGAAGTTTTAAAAGCCATGAAAAATATTAAGATAGAAGGGACCTTTTCCCACTTTTCTACGAGTTTTTATGATGATAATTATACGAAAAAGCAATTTGAAAGATTTATAGATTGCATAGAAGTTTTAAAAATGAATGAAATAGAAAGAGGGATGTTACATATCTGTAATTCTTCTGCTTTTTTAAAATTTCCGAATATGCATCTAAATGCTATAAGGGTTGGTTCTGCCTTTTTAGGAAGAGTTTCTTGCCCGAATACCATTGGTCTTAAAAAAATTGCATACTTAGAGTCAAAAGTTGTTGAAATAAAGAAATTACCAAAAGGATTTAATATTGGCTATTCTAATATTTACACAACACCAAAGGAAATGAGAGTAGCCATTATTCCGTGTGGTTATATGAATGGTGTTAATGTGAAAAATGATAAAGATATGTTTCGAACCATAGACAAAATGAGATATTTGTTAGAAAGTATCAAGGCATTTTTTAAAAAACAAGACCAGTACGTAAAAATTCGTAGAACCAAGTGTAAAATCTTAGGAAGAATTGGGACCTATCATGTGGTATGTGATATTGGTCAAAAAGAAATAAAAGTGGGAGATAAGGTCGATTTTACCATTAATCCTAAATTTGTAGACTCAGAAATAAGAAGGGAGTATCGATAAAATGAAAATAAGTTTTTTTCGAAAAGTGTGGAATGCGATTACGAAAATAGAAAAATATCCAGATATGGCAGCAGAAGGGATAGGAAGAGCATTTTCTTATATTAGCAAATTAGTAGCAATTTTAGTGATTGTTCTTTGTTTAGGTACACTATATCAAACACATAAAATTTTGCAAGAAGGGATACAATATTTACAAAATGAATTTCCAGCGTTTTCATACAAAGAAGGAAAATTAGATGTTTCAAATGAAAAAAGACTTACCATTTCAGAAGATGACTCTTATGTCGGAAGGACGATTATAGATACTAAGACAGAAGAGGAGCAGGTGGTAAATCAATATATTGATGAAGTAACCAAAGCAGGAAGTGGAATGATTGTTTTAAAAGATAAGGTTATTTTAAAAAATGGGGCAGTAGCAGGAACCATTAGCTATAATTATGGAGAACTTCTAGGACAAATGGGAATTCAAGAATTTACTAAGGAAACAGTAATTGATTATGCACAGGGGTCACAAGTGGTAACTCTATATGTTAGCGTGTTTCTAACCATATTTATTTATAGTTTTATAATGTATTTACTAACCACATTATCGAATGCCGTATTTTTAAGTATATTTGGTTATTTAACCACTTGGATAGCTCGTATCAAAATGAGATTTTTGGCAGTATTTAATATGTCAGTTTATGCTTTAACGTTGTCCATTATTTTAAATATGTTATATATTGCAGTTAATATTTTTATTGACTTCAAAATGGAATATTTCCAAGTAATGTATGTTTCTGTATCGGCTATCTATCTAGTAGCAGCTATATTTTTATTAAAAACAGAATTTGTAAAGCAACAAGCAGAGTTAATGAAGATTGCAGAGGCACAAGAAATCGTAAGAAGAGAATTACAAGAACAAGAGGAAAAAGAAAAAAGAGAACAAGAAAAAAAGGAAAGACAAAAAAAGGATAAAGAAGAAAAAAAGAAGCAAACAGAAGATGACCAAGAAAAAGGAGAGCCACAAGGTTCAAATGCTTAACTAAAAGGGGACTTTAGAAAGAGAAAGGAAGAGAAGAAATGAGTAAAAAGAAGGATAGCAAAAAGAAAAAAGACCAAAAAATGTGGTTATTATTAATAAGCCTAACAACACTAATTGTTTTATTAGCAGGTCTAATGGTATTTTTAATGAAAGACAAAGAAAAAGAAGCGGAAAAAACATTAGCCTATACCGATTTAATCAAAGAATTATCGTATGGAAACATAGAAAAAGTAGAAATGACAGTAGGAAGTACGACCGTTAAAGTAAAACAAAAAAATGCAGAGGAAGAAAAAACGTCCATTGTTCCTAATACAGAAAGCTTCATTGGTTTAGTGCAAGAAAAAGTAGCAGAAGGAAATGAAATTGAGTTAGTACAAAAACCAAGAAGTGTATTAGCACAATTGCCAGCTTTTGTGGTATCCTTTTTACCAACTTTGATAATGCTTGCTTTATTTATTATGATATTTAAAATGCAAGGTTTAGGAGAAAAAGGAAAAGTATATGATGATACAGAAAGAAAAACAAAAATAAAGTTTGATGACGTAGCAGGTTTAGATGAAGAAAAAGAAGAATTAGTAGAAATTGTAGACTTTTTAAAGAAACCAGAAAAGTTCACAAAAATGGGAGCAAAAATCCCAAAAGGTGTTTTGTTATATGGAAAACCAGGAACAGGAAAGACTTTAATTGCGAAAGCCATTGCAGGAGAAGCAGATGTGCCATTTATTTCTATGAGTGGTTCGGAATTCATCGAAATGTTTGCAGGATTGGGAGCTTCCCGTGTTAGAAAACTATTCGAAAAAGCAAGAAAATTATCGCCATGTATCGTATTCATCGATGAAATCGATGCCATTGGTTCAAGAAGAACCTCTAATAGTGGGGCAGAGACGGAAAATAACCAAACCTTAAATCAATTGCTAGTAGAAATGGATGGATTTAGTTCAGAAGAAACCATCATTGTATTAGCCGCAACAAACCGACCAGAAATGTTAGACAAGGCTTTATTAAGACCAGGAAGATTTGACCGACAAATCACCATTCCAACACCAGATTTAAAAGGAAGATTAGAAATTTTAAAAATTCATTCTGCCGATAAAAGAATCGCAGAAAATGTAAATCTAGAAAGTATAGCAGAAGATACAGCAGGATTTACTGGTGCAGAATTAGCCAATATCCTAAATGAAGCAGCTATTATCGCAACCAAAAGTGAGCATGAAGATATTGAAAGAGAAGATATAGAAGAGGCTGTAAAAAAAGTAACCGTAGGAATTGAAAAACGTACAAGAGTGTATTCAGAAAAAGACAAAAAATTAACTGCTTATCATGAGGCGGGACATGCCGTAGTTAGTAGATACTTAGAAACTCAGCCCGAAATAAAAGAAATCTCTATCATTCCAAGAGGTGTTGCAGGTGGATATACAATGCAAAAATCAGATGAAGACAAATATTACATCTCTAAAACAGAAATGCAAGAAAAACTAATTATGCTATTAGGAGGAAGAGCAGCAGAAAGATTAGTAATGGATGATATTTCAACAGGAGCAAGCAACGATATTGAAGTAGCTACCCAAATAGCAAGAGACATGGTAACTAAGTATGGAATGAGTGATAATTTAGGACCAATTGACTTTCAGGGAAAAGAGCCATACGAAATGCAAATGTTTGGAGAAAATATAGGGGATAAAATAGGGCAAGAAGTAAAAACATTAATAGATACTGCCTATAATGATGCACAAACATTGTTGAAAGAACATAGAGACAAATTAGATAGGATAGCAGAAGCTTTGCTACAAAAAGAGAAAATCAATGAAGAAGATTTTAAAAGATTTTTTGATGTGAATTAGGGACGTGTGAATTAGGGACGTTTCCTTTTGCACATTTTTGTGCAAAAGGGACACATCTTGATGGACAGGGACTTTTAAGGATAATTCTTAAAAGCCCTGCTATATATTCTAATAGTATAAGCTAAGTGCTATAATAATGCCCATAATTGAATTAATAAGTGTGATACCTAATGTAATCGATGATAAAATAATGCCTGTTAAAGAAAAGGCATTTTTTTCGTTTTTTCTAGCAGTACATCCTAAAATAAGTCCTGTAATGGTAACTGGATAACCAATTAAAGGTAAAATCCAAGCAATGATTCCGACTAGACCTAAGACAAAGGATGCAATGGATTTTCCGCCGATTTTTTCATTTTTTTGGATGTTATTTTCTTCCATGTTATTTCCTCCCCTTATTATATTTATGCTAAGATTAGTATAATAAATACTTTAGGATTTGTCAATTAATTTTTACGTTGTAAAAATAGAAGAATTATGATATGATGAGAGCAATAGAAGAAACAAAACAATTAAAGTATTATAAGGATTTTAAGAAATTTCTTGCGGAAATTCCAGATGGATATCGTAAAGAAGGAGGGGAAAATGGATAAAGACTTTGAAAAATTAATAGAAGAAGCTAAAAAGATAGCCGTCAAAAGAAATTTAAGTGACTATGCTTCTTGTGGTCATGTGGGATGTGCTTTATTAACAACAAAAGGAAATATCTATACAGGAATTTCAGTAGATTCTAATTGTAATTTAGGAAAATGTGCTGAATATGCAGCCATTGCAGAAATGTTAAAAAACAAAGAAAGTGAGATTTCTAAAATTGTAGCCTATTCAGGAAAAGGAACCATTTATGCACCTTGTGGTAGTTGTAGAGAAATGATAAGGATGGTAAATAAGAATAACTTACATACAGAAGTGATGGTATCACAAGATAAGGTTGTAAAACTAAAGGATTTGTTGCCAGAAATGTATATTACCAAAAAATAAAAAAGAAAGAAGGTGTGAATATGACAATCAGGGAAGCCATAAGCAAAGCTAGCCTACAATTCAAAACCAAAAACATAGAAGCGCCGAAATTAAAAGCAAGACTATTAATGCAGTTTATCCTAAAACAAACAAGGCAATACATCATTGTATATGACGAAAAAAATTTAACCCTTAAGCAAGAGAAAAGCTACTTTGAAAAAGTAGAAAAAATAATACAAGGAATTCCATTACAGCATATCACACATCAGCAAGAATTCATGAAGATGAATTTTTATGTTAGTAAAGACGTATTAATACCACGACCAGATACCGAAGTCTTAGTAGAAGAAGTTATTAAAATTGCGAAAAAAATAAATGCGAAAAAAATATTAGACCTATGCACAGGAAGTGGAGCAATTGCCATATCACTTGCTAAATACATACCCAATAGTCAAATTACAGCAACAGACATTAGCCATAAAGCATTGGAAATAGCCGAAAAAAATGCGAAAAATAATGAGGTAGACAAGCAAATTGCCTTTCTTTATTCTGATTTGTTACAGCAAATACCAAAAGAAAAATATGATATGATTGTATCCAATCCACCTTATATCCAAAGAGGACTTATCAAGAGCTTAGAAGAAGAGGTACAAAAAGAACCTCAAATAGCCCTAGATGGTGGATGGGACGGACTAGACTTCTATCGTAGAATTATTAAGCAAGCAGATGAATATTTAAAATACGGAGGGTATTTGTGCCTAGAAATTGGCTATGACCAAAAGATTGACGTTATCGACTTAATTGAGCAAGAAGAAAAATATACAGATACCTATGGAAAAAAAGACTTGTATGGAAATGATAGAGTGATAATAACAAAGGTAGGTGACTAAAATGTCATTTTCTTATGACATCAAACAAGAATTGAACAAGAATAGTAATTTAGCGAACAAAGAAATTGTTAAATATGAGCTCACTGGTTATTTTATTTCAGGAAATACCAATATTATAAATGAAAAAGAAATCAAGTTTTCAACCGAAAGTGATTATAATATTAACCGATTTTCCAAATTATTAGCCAATTTGGATATTAATCATAAAATTGAAGTCTCTCGGAAAAATATTTATAATTAAATTGAAAACAAAGCATGTAGATTTTATTTCTATTAAGGAAAAGCAAATCTATGTGACATTAGAAAAAATAGAAAAAGAAGAAAACAAAAAAGCCGTTATTAGAGGGGCTTTTATGGGGTCAGGTTCAGTCAACAACCCAGAAAAAGAATATCATTTAGAAATAGATGTAAATAACGAACAAAATTTAAAGAATTTAGTAGAATTATTGCAACAGTTAGGAATTCGAGCAAAAATTTTTCAAACTTCAATCTATATAAAAGAAGGAGAAGAAATATCCAAATTTTTAGCCTTAATAGGAGCTAATAAAGCAGTTATGCAATTTGAAGACATTCGAATTCAAAAAGAAATGAGAGGCAAAGTTAATCGATTAGTCAACTGTGAAACAGCCAATCTCAATAAAACAATAAATGCGTCTGTAAAGCAGATTGGAGCCATTAAAAAGTTGCAAGAAACAGGAACTTTTCAAAAATTAGACGACAATCTAAAAGAAATAGCATCGCTTCGCTTGGAAAATCCAGACATGCCATTAATTGAGTTAGGAAAATTATTGAAAGAACCAGTCGGAAAATCAGGTGTCAACTACCGACTAAAGAAAATAGTTGAAATAGCAGAAAATTTGTAAGAAGAAAAAGCCACAGAGCCACAGGGGACGGACCTTTTTGGCACAAATTTT
>CANPHV010000078.1 GCA_947573965.1 uncultured Clostridium sp. | reverse complement strand
AGGTTTATAGGTAAATCCTCTAACTAAAAACCTAAATACATTATACAAGGAGAGGTGAGCAAATGAAGAGAATTAGGTGTGAAGGAGAAAAATTATTAAGAAAAGAATTGAAAGGGAATTTTAAGTTTTTTATGACTCAAGCGAATAACAATCCAAAGAGCAAAGGATATGGCTTAATTAGAGATAAAAGCGAATTATCACCAGAGGTAGCAAGTATAGCTTCGGTGGGGTATGGCTTAGCAGCTTTGGTAATTGGGGCAGAAAGAAAGTGGATACGTTATGAAAAAGCATACAAAAAAGCCAAAGGAACCTTAGACACGTTTCTAAATAATTTAGAAGCAACCAATGGATTTTTTTATCACTTTATTCATATGGAAACAGGAAAAAGAGAATGGAATTGTGAAGTGTCTATCATTGATACAGGAATTTTTATCTGTGGTGCTATTTTGGCAGGAGAATATTTTGGAGGAGAAATAAAGCAAAAGGCAGAGCAGTTATATAAAAATATAAATTGGAATTGGTATCGTGATGAAAAGGTAAATCAATTTTATATGGGATATTCACCAGAACAAGGATTTTCAGGTCATTGGGATATGTATGCAGAACAATTAATGTTATATGTTTTAGGAGTAGCGTCTCCAACTTTTCCGGTTGAACCAACGATATATGAGGATTTTAAAAAGCCAGTGGCAGATTATGGAGAAATTAAAAATATTGTACATACTTATTGTGGAACTTTATTTACTTATCAATATTCTCATGCTTGGATTGATTTTAGAAATAGAAAAGATAAGGATGGAATTGATTGGTTTGAAAATTCTGTTAAAGCAACACTTGCGAACCGAAAATATTGCATTGAAAATAGTCAAAAATTTAAAACATTTGGAGAAAATTCTTGGGGACTAACAGCTTGCTTAGGACCAAAGGGATATTCAGGAGAATTTGGAGCCAAACCAGCTTTTAGTGAATTACAAGGAAATGATGGGACGATTTCTCCAAGTGGGGCAGCAGGCTCCATTGTGTTTACACCAGAACTTTCTATGCAATCCTTGGAATATTACTATGAGCATTTTCCAAAGTTATGGGGGAAATATGGCTTTAAAGATGCTTATAACTTAGAAGGAGAAAAGCCATGGTATGCTAAAGAGTGCATTGGAATTGATAAAGGAACTTCTATGTTAATGATTGAAAATTATTTAACTGGGCTTATTTGGAAGTATTTTATGAAAAATCAATATGTGAAAAAAGGCTTAGAGAAATTAAGAATTTCTGCCAAGACGAAAGAGGTGGAGTTGGCATGAAAAAAGAAGGGTTACAAAATCTTTTAAATCAAATGACATTAGAGGAAAAGGTAGGGCAATTAATTCAAGTGGCAGGAGAAGTATTTTTGATGGATGAGATTGATTTGGCAACAGGACCATTGAAAAACTTACAATTATCCAATGAAATGTTGTATCATGTGGGCTCTATTTTGAATGTGGTAGGTAGCAAAAAGATTAGAAAAATACAAGAGGAATATTTATCAAAAAGTAGGTTGAAAATTCCTCTTTTGTTTATGGCAGACGTCATTAATGGATATCGTACCGTATTTCCTATCCCGATAGCACAAGGGTGTTCTTGGAACCAGAAAACAGTTTATGAGGCTACCAAAATATCGATTAAAGAAGCAGGGGCGGCAGGAAGTAATGTAAATTTTTCGCCAATGGTAGATTTGGTTCGAGATTCAAGATGGGGAAGAGTCATGGAATCGATTGGTGGGGAAGACCCTTATTTAGGAGAGGTTTTTGCTAAGACAATGGTAGAGGCTTATCAAGGGGATGATATCGCTAAGTTTGGAAATGCAGCAGCTTGTGTGAAACATTTTGCGGCTTATGGTGCTGTGGAAGGGGGCAGAGATTATAATACGGTGGATATGTCAGAACGAGAGTTTAGGCAATATTATTTACCAGCTTATAAGGCTGCTATTGAGCAGGGAGCCGAGATGATAATGACTTCTTTTAATACGATAAATGGTGTACCAGCAACGGTTAATACTTGGTTATTAAAAGAGGTATTGAGGAAGGAACTGGGGTTTCAGGGAATTGTTATTTCAGATTATTCTGCCATAGAGGAAGTGATTTATCATGGGGTTGCAAAAGATAAAAAGGAAGCGGCTTATAAAGCGATTATGGCAGGGGTGGATATTGACATGATGTCTAATGTGTATGCTAATTATTTGAAAGAATTGGTAGAAGAAGGGAAAGTTCCAGAGATAGTACTAGATAATGCTGTTATGAGAGTTCTGAATTTGAAAAATAGGTTAGGATTATTTGAAAATCCTTATCGAAATATTGATGAAGAAAGAGAGGCAAGAATTTTAAAAGCAGAAGAAAATTTGCAAGTGGCAAGAAAAACAGCAACAGAAAGTTTTGTGTTATTGAAAAATGAGAAAAAAGCTTTGCCTTTGAATACGAGTCAAAAAATAGCTTTAATAGGACCTTATGGAGATAATATTGCTATTCTTGGTTCCTGGTCTATGTTTTCGGATAAGTCTAAAATACAGACATTAAAAGAAGCTTTTGAAAAGAGAATAGGAAGTCAAAATGTGTTGTATGCAAAGGGAAGCGAGATTTTAAGGGAAAAGGAAATTAATCAAATATTAGCTGCTGATGGAGGAAAATTAATACACATTGAGAATGAGGAACAAAAGGAAAAAGAAATGCTAGTACAAGCGATTGAAGTGGCTAAACAAGCAGATATCATTGTTTTGGCCATTGGAGAGCATTATCGTCAAAGTGGAGAGGCTTGTTCAAGAGCTGATATTGAGATATCAGAGGTACAACAAAATTTGCTAGAAGAATTAACTAAATTGAATAAAAAAATAGTTTGTGTTTTATTTAATGGTAGACCATTAGTGCTAAAAAGGGTAGCAGAAAAAGTAGATGCTTTGTTGGAAGTATGGTTTCCTGGAACAGAAGGAGCTAATGCGATTGCTGATGTGATTTTGGGAGAGATTAACCCCTCTGGTAGACTAACGATGAGTTTCCCACAAGCGACAGGTCAATGTCCTATTTATTATAATCATTATAATACAGGAAGACCTCATAATAGTAATATTCGCTATGTGTCTCGTTATCAAGATATTCCAACAGAAAGTTATTATCCATTTGGTTACGGTTTATCTTATTCTGATTTTGAATATTCGGATTTGAAACTAAGTAGTGAGGAGATAAAAGAAGACGAACCATTGATTGTATCGATTAAAGTGAAAAATAATAGTAAGGTGGAGGGGGAAGAAGTAGTTCAATTATATTTACAAGATTTGGTGGCTAGCAGTGTACGACCTGTAAGGGAATTGAAGGATTTTAAAAAGGTATATTTTAAAGCTTTTGAAGAGAAAACGATTGCTTTTAAACTTACTGTGCAACAGTTGAAGTTTTGGAATGAAAGGCTAGATTTTAAGGTGGAGCAAGGAGAGTTTAAGGTTTTTGTAGGACCGAATTCAAGAGAAGGAAGTGAGGCAATTTTTTCATATAAATAACATATTGAATAGATGGGAGAAATACTCATCTATTTTTATTTTGTTAGCAAATCTTAGGCTCGCTTTTTTTTATTGTTTAACTTGACTTGTTTTTTAGGGAAAAAGAAAGTATAATCATAAAAAAGTAATGAAAGTGAGAAAATTATGAAAGATATAAGATATGAAAAATTGGCAAATAATTTACTAACATATTCAGTAAATATACAAAAAGGAGAACATATACTAATAGAAATATTAGGAGAAGAAGGAATACCTTTAGCCAAACAAATTATAAAAGAGGCAGAAAAATTAGGGGCAAGACCATATTTTAATATTATTAATTATGAGATATTAAGAGAATTTTTGCAAAAGGCAGATGAAGAGCAAATAAAAATGTATGCTAAACAAGATGAGGCAAGAATGAAAGATATGGATGCCTATATAGGAATAAGAGCAACCTCAAATATTTCTGAATTACATGGAATATCAAAGGAAAAAATGGAATTATATAACAAATATTATACAGTACCTGTACATTTTGAGCAAAGAGTGAAACATACGAAATGGTGTATTTTAAGGTACCCTAATTCTTCAATGGCACAAATGAGTAAAATGAATACAGAAGAATTTGAAGATTTTTTCTTTCGTGTTTGTAATTTGGATTATTCAAAAATGGTAGAGGCAATGGATAGTTTGAAAGAGCTAATGGATAGAACAGATAAGGTACATATATTAGGACGAGATACAGATTTAAGTTTTAGTATTAAAGAAATACCAGCAGAAAAATACGTAGGAACCTTTAATATACCAGATGGAGAGGTGGCAACAGCACCTGTAAAAAATAGCGTGAATGGTTATATAACTTATAATACAGAAACAAGTTATAATGGTATAACATTTAATAATATAAAGTTTGAATTTAAAGATGGAAAAATTATTAAAGCTACTGCTAACAAAGAAAAAGAAATTAATGAAATATTAGATACGGATGAAGGGGCAAGATATATAGGAGAATTTGCAATAGGATTAAATCCATATATGGAAAAGCCAATTGGAGATACTTTGTTTGATGAGAAGATAAAGGGAAGTTTTCATTTTACGCCTGGAGATAGTCTGGAAGAATGTGATAATGGAAATAAATCGAGCATTCATTGGGATATTGTTATGATACAGACATTAGAATATGGTGGGGGAGAAATTTATTTTGATGATGTTTTAGTTAGAAAAGATGGGGAATTTGTGTTGCCAGAGCTGAAATGTTTAAATCCAGAAAACCTAAAAAAGGAGAATTGAAGAAATGAAAATATATATTTCACATTCAAGTAAATATGATTATAAAAATAAAATTTATAATCCAATCAAACAATCCAATTTAGTAAGGGAAAATGCATTATTTTTTCCACATGATGACAATAAAATAGTAAATACCAAAGAAATGATTGCAAACTATGATTTAGTAATTGCAGAAGTGACTTTACCAGCAACTGGTCAAGGAATAGAACTAGGGTGGGCTGATTATGCTAAAACACCAATTGTATGTTTATATGAAAAAGGAGCAAAGATAAGTTCATCCCTAAAGTTTATTACGAAGGATTTTATAGAATATGAAAGTGAGATAGACATGATAAATCAAATCAGTAAATATGTACAAAATAAGCAAAATATGGTATAATAAAAGTAACCTTTATGAGAGATACAAAAGAAGGGAGGAGATAAATATGAAAAAAAGAATACTAGTAATTATTCTAATAGTTTTAGTTAGTGGATTTGTTATATTTGGTGTTAATACAGCTAGAAAATGTATAATAATAAAAAGTTTGCAAAATAAAGTTGCTGAATGTGAAGCAAAAGAGAATATTTATACTAAAGTAGTAGGTGAGAGTGCAGAAGTCGAAAAATTCGTAAAAAATGATATTGAGAAAATAGTGATGAAAAAGAAAGATAATGCAGTAACAATCATTCAAGTAACCGAACAACATGAAAGAAGGTTTTATACAATAGTAGGAGAACAAAAAATACTACGCAGATTTAAAGAGGAAAAAAATCCAATGAGCTCAAAAGTAGTTAGCTTTGTTAATACAACCACATGGTTAGAGACTTTACGAGATAGCGTTGTATCAAAGATATATACAGAAAAAGTAGATGGATATGAGTGCTATGTAATAGACAGTATGAAAAACACAAATGCTATATATAGTGAAGGAACTATCTCTCTAAAAATGTATTTGGATAAGGAAACTGGATTAGCAGTTAAGACAATTGAGACGATAAAGAATGAAGATGGTACAATAGAAGATAGTGTAACGACATATGAGCAAAAAATTGATGTTGTTACTGATGAAGATATGAAAGAGCCAGATAGAGAAGAATTTATAATTGAAGAAAATTAATAAAAACATCTCAAGATACAATAAAAGTAAATTGAGATGTTTTCCTTGTGTTCTTTTAAATAGTTCAGATAATAATATCATGGTGAGCCAGCAGGGATTCGAACCCCGGACCCCAGGCTTAGAAGGCCTGTGCTCTATCCAACTGAGCTACTGACCCATATATTAAATGACAATAACTATAATAGCACAAAAAAGAAGAAGTGTCAAGGCAAAAAAGGCCGAAAAATGAAAAAAAGTTAAAAAATAATAGAAAGAAAGCCCAATAAACCAAAAATAATAAAAGTAATATTAGACAGAAACTCTATTAGCTCTTGTTTTATGTGATTGCCAAGCAACCTACCACAAAAAATAGCAATAAAATTACTCATTACCATACCACAAACAGAACCTAAAATTAAAGGCAATTTTGCATAGGGATATTCAAAACCAAGACTCAAAGAAGCTAGAAAAGTTTTATCTCCCAATTCTCCAACTAAAATACAAACTGCAACCATAAAAATGCAATTTAAATTTAAAAAAGAAAATTTTTGTAAAAAGTTAGATTTTGCCGATTTATTTTCACTTGTAGTATGTTGTTTTTTAGGAACAAAGCCCAAAAGTCCAAACAAGATGAAAGAAATGTAAGTGAAAATTTTTAAATAATATTGGAAATTATCCGTAGTAAAATAGGCAATTCTACTACCAAATAAAATAGCAAAACCATGACTAAGAAAAGTGCCAAGCGCAACCCCTAATAAAATATGTTTTATCTTATTTTTAGTAGAAAAGGACATAACCAAAAGTTGAGTTTTATCACCTAATTCAGCAAAAAACACAAGAGTAAAAGTAATCAAAAAAGGATATAAATATTCCATAAAATCACACACCTGTCGCATTGGGGACGTTTCTTTTTTTTGGGTTTTGTTGTGGTGTGGGGGGGGTGGTTTGTTGAATATGTTAATAAAAAAAAAAAATTTTTTGGTGGGGGGTATTGTGTTT
>CANPHV010000077.1 GCA_947573965.1 uncultured Clostridium sp. | reverse complement strand
AATAGGTTTATAGGTAAATCCTCTAACTAAAAACCTAAATACATTATACAAGGAGAATAAACATGGGAGAAACAAAAGAAAATAAAAAAGCGAAAAGAGGAAAACACAAAGAAAAACCAACCATTGGAGATATCATATTTCGAGTTTTAATTGTAGGAGCTATCTTCTGTATAGCTATCATATCATATGTTTTTTATTTAAGAGGAATTGCTAATTAAAAGGATAAACTTGCCAATTAGAATGATAAGCTTTTTAAAAAGTTTATCATTTTTTAGGTAAAGCACTACAAAAAACTTTGAAAATAGTATATAATAGAAAAAAATTAATAAAAAGGATGTAAAATTAATGGTAAAAGATAAAATCTATGGAATAACAATATCCGAAAAACAAATCAACAGCAAAAAAATAGCCATATTAATCTTACTAATTATCGTAGCAATAGGTCTTATTCTAGTAGCTAGAAATGCAATAGAAATGATAAAACAACACAAAGTATATAAACAATATGAAGCACAACTAGCCACCCTTGCCAAACAAGAAGAAGTAGAACCAATGGAAGAGCCAGAAGAAAAAGTAGAAAACATGCCCAAGCTAACAGAGGAAGCAAGAAACAACATACAAACCATTTATCAGTCAGAAACCAAAAGAGCCTTTTTAACCTTTGATGATGGACCATCAACTGTAACGCCAGCCATTTTGGACGTGTTAAAACAAGAAAACGTAAAGGCGAGTTTCTTCGTTTTAGGCTCTAGAGTAAATGCCATGCCAGAAATGACCAAAAGAATTTATGACGAAGGGCATTACGTAGCAAATCATGGGTATTCTCATTCGTATTCTGCTATTTATGCTTCCCCACAAGCAGTGCTTGATGAATTTAATGAGTGTAATAAAGCTGTAAGAAATGCCATAGGGGTATCAGACTATCACTCTCACTTATTTCGATTTCCAGGAGGACTGCCAGGTGGAAAATATGCTGAAATCAAAAGACAAGCAAAAGAATTGTTATCACAAAATGACATAGTAAACATTGATTGGAATGCCCTAACAGGAGATGCCGAAACAGCGAATCCAACCGTAGAATTTGAGATGCAAAGGATACAAGAAACCGTAAACAATAAAAGTAGTGTGGTTATCTTAATGCATGATGCCCAAGCAAAAGCAGTAACTGCAGAGGCTCTGCCACAAATTATTTCTTGGCTAAGAGAAAATGGTTATGAATTTAAAAATTTTTATGAAATCATGAAATAGAAGGAGCGAGAACCTTGCCTAAAAAAATAGAGAAAAATGAAAGCATAGAAGAAAAATTAGAATATTTAGGATTAGATTTAGGAAAAATACCAGCAAGCCTAAAAAAAGTAGAACCATTAGACTTTCGAATTCCTAAATTTTACGACGAAAAACAATATAGACAATATCGCTATATCTCCATAAAAGATATACAAATTTTATTGTCACCAACCAATCGCTTAGACGAAATTGGAGAAAAATATAAAAAAGCAAGTCCATTAGCAGATTACTTAGATAGCAAAAGCGAAAAAAATATTCTGAAATATACTACCTTTCTAAATATGCTAAAAAAAGTGAAAATAGAGGAAATTGAAAAAGTAGAACAAGAACAATTGGGCTTAGGAAAAAGAATTCCATTTAAAGTTAAATTTGAAGGGAACTACTTGTGGCAAATCTATTATTCTGAAAATACAGACAAATATTTTATGTTAGTACCAACAGAAGACGCCAATTATGCTACCTTTTTCTATTTATTAAAAAAGCAATTAGAAAAAAGAAGAACAGGCAAAATCTTTGTACCAATTCGAAACGTAGGATATAGTCAAGAATACCTAAAAAAATCACAATTTGAAGACATTGAAAATTTTTTGTGGCTATTTACAAAAGACTGGCCTTTAGTTTATGAAGTATTTGATAAAAATAATGAATTAAGCATACAAATTGTGGGAGAAACCGAAGTTTATGAAAAAATAAAAAGTCCTTACCGAATTAAATTAACGAACAAAGAAGAAGCCACACAATTTTATAAGCTAATTAAGGCAATGTTCATTTTACAAACAGAATTGCCACATTACTTTATGTTTCAAACGAATATTGGGAAAACAGGAGAAATAGAATTCTGCTTTGAAGACCAGAAAATAGAATATAGCACCATTCCAGAGTGGATTAATGAACAATGTAAAACCGGAAAAAACTTGATACAAGAGGTACGAGAAGTCATAAAAAATAGCAAAAGAAAATTAGAAAATTTAAAAGAAGAAGTAGCGATACAAGAAATAGAATATTTGGCAAAAGAAAAGCAAATTACAACTTTCTTAGAGTGTAAAAAAACATTTTTCGGAAAATTTAAATATTACTTTAAATATAGCAAAAAGAAAAACAAGCCAGAACAACAACCAATCCAAAATGCTGTGGAAGAAGAAATCAATGACCTTGCTAAGGTAACCGTTAAAAATGAAATTGTAAAAAGAAGAAAGAAAAAAGAAGTAGGAGAAAAAGACAATTACACCATTGAAGAATTAATTGATATTTACAAAGAATTTGAAAAATTAGAATATATCATCAAAAATATTATGATGGATTTAAATAGTTTGAAACTAAAAAGGAAGAACATGGCAAAGAAAATCGAAAATGCCACTTTGTTCATTGAAGAAATCGATAGTCACAAAAGAAGTATTTTTGAATTTTGGAAATACAGTAATAAAGATGCAGTAGCAAGTCTGCCAGAGGGAGAAGAAGAGGAAGTCAATATTACAAGGAAAATCACGAAAATATTTGATTATGAAGAAGACCTAGAAAAGTTTGGAAAGATGATGGACAAGATACAAAGAAGAACTTTGTCAAAGCAGGAAACGGATAGTGTTTACATTACTTCCACCAATTTAATTGATATTTTAAATCGTGTTAAAAATAATGAAGTTGTACCAAAAGATATAACAGCAAGTTTAAGGGAACTTAAAAAAGAAGCGGTAGAAGAAAAAGCATTAATGGAAAAAGATGAATTTGACATATTTGGAGGAATGGCACAAGACAGGTCAAAGGTGTCTAAAATTAAAAATAAGAAACATAGAGAGATACCAAAAGATAAATTTGTGATATTAGATATTAATAAAGCAACCAAACAGATTGGCTATAAATTGGCCTTAGAGCAAGTGATAGAAAATGTAAAAAAAGCCTTGCAAAAAGTGACTATCTCCGAAGATTTACCTGTTTATAAAGCAATTCAAGAAGATTTATTAGACGAAAAACAAATTAATGTATTTGACATTAATCCAGAAGCGGAAATGAAAGAGGCTATTAATCAAGGAAAGTCCAAGATTAGTTTCTATAAAATCAACTTAAAACGAGGCGCAAATGCCATTAGCTTTACGAATAACATTTTTTATGACAATCTCAATAAAACTTTGCCAATTGGACAAGATTTATCTACTAAGATTTTAGTAGATATTGCTAAGTTACCAATGGATTTAAAGAGGAAAACGTCTTTTAAAATGGTAGATTTAGAAAAAGGTAATGATTTTTCAACAATAACGATTAAAACCATACGTGTTTTTGAATATGAAAGTTAGCATTATTATAATAAAATCTATAAATGTGTCAAAAGGGAGCCAGTAGGGACGGACCTTTTTGGCACAATTTTTATATTTATAATTTATTGACATAAATCGACTATTAAAAATAAAATAGAATAAAACAAAAGAAGTAGGAGAGATGAAAATGGAAAAAAATGAAAAAGCTATCACACTAATAGCCTTAGTAATTACTATCATAGTTTTACTAATATTAGCAGGATTAAGCATTGCAACCTTAACGGGAGAAAATGGAATATTGAAGAAAGCAAAGGTAGCGGGGGAAGAGACTAAAAAAGCAGAATATAAAGAAATATTAGAATTAATAGGAAATGGACTTAGACCAGAGAAGGTAATTGAAAATTTAAGTGCAGAAGAATATATCAAACGATATAAACAAGCAATTGAGGAAGAAATTAGAAAAGGGGAAACACTAGAAGGAGCTACAGTTGTAGAAAAAGATACTACAACCTTAAGAGTTATTACAAAAGAAGGATATGTATATGAAATAGCAGAAAATAAAGTAGAATATATTGGAAAGCAAGGAGAAAATCCACCACCAGACCTACAAGAAAGTGATATCGAATTTAAACTAAATCCAAGTGGATTTACAAATGCAGACGTAGCAGTAGAAATAATAACAAAAACAGACATAGGGACGAATATATTACAATATTCAATAGATGGAACATCATGGCAAAGATATAGTAGTGCAATAACATTTCGAGAAAATGGAACCATTTATGCAAGATTGATCAATAGCTTGGATGAAGTAGGAGGAGTAGCGACTAAAGCGATTGACAAAATAGACAAGGAAGCTCCAAACCAAGCAACAGTAAGCTTTAGTGCTACTAATATTGATACAGATACAGAAATGATAGCAACGGTAACACAAAGTGATAATGGTGTAAGTGGTGTGAATTTAGCAGGAAGCAAATGGGTATATACACAAAGTGATACACCAATTGGAGAAGATGAAACTAAGTTTACAGGAGGAAGTTTTAAGGAAAATCCAGAAGAATTAAAGACGAAGATAACACCAGCAGGCACTTACTATTTGCATATTTTAACAGTGGATAATGCAGGAAATAAAATAGAAACAGTAAAAGGACCAATTACAGTAATAAAAGCACCAGCAAAAGTAGGAGAAATAGTAACAGGAGAAAATAAGGAATATACGAATAATGGAACAGCTATTATTCCAGTAGGTTTTGCTATTAAACCAGGTTGTGATGATATTTCTCAAGGGTTGGTTATATCTGATGTGGCAAATGATACTAATGATACTGGAAATCAGTTTGTGTGGATACCAGTAACTGATTCTTCAATTTATTGCAGAGATAGTAATTATCCACCTCAAGGTTATGATTTTTCTATTCCAGGAATTGCGAGCTGGAGTGAGAAGAATACCCGTCTTCCTTTGGGCATAGTGGATGAAAAAGAAACTGTTCTTGCTACTGGTGGGTTCTACACTGCAAGATATGAAACAGGAGTGGGAGTGGTTTCTAAGAAATCTGTAAGTGTTATAACAAATATATATCAAGATAATGCAATTGCACAAGCTAAAACTTTTGTTAATAATGATTATATTAAAAGTGGCTTAGTTACTGGATCTCAATGGGATGTGATGATGAAATTTGTGAATGGGAAATTAGATGGAAAAGGGAATGTATTTAACGTTAAGGTTGCATCACAAAATAGGCATACACGGTGCTATTAAGGGAGCGGGGATGAATGAATATGATAAGGTGTGCAACATTTATGATTTGGAAGGAAATGTTAATGAAATGTCAGCAGAAAAACTTCAAAGAAGTCAAGATACATATGAGTGGGCTGTTATTTTTAGAGGAGGATTTTGTTCTTTAAATAATTATCCGGGTTGGGCTTCAGGACGTCCATATGATAATGATTATGCTTCATGGGCTGGAGGATATAGGATGGCTCTTTATGTAATGAAATAACCACTAAAAACTCTTAAAGAATTAATGGAAATAACAAAAAAGTCTTTTTTGCATATTATGAATTAAAAATAATAGGCAAAGGAGGCTTTTTTGTGAAAAAAGGAAAACGATTACTCGTTATTTTTATGATTTTAGCATTTTTAATATTTGCAGATATTAATATGACCTATGCCTTAACGCCAAGTGCAGACCCAAGATATAATGGAATTGACGTAAGTAATTGGCAGGGGTACATAGATTATAGGCAAGTTAAAGAAAGTGGAATTGAAGTGGTTTATATTAAATCCAGTCAAGGAAGCAATATTAAAGATGCCTATTTTGATATTAATTATGAAAATGCAAAAGCGAATGGGCTCAAGGTAGGTTTTTATCATTTTTTAACAGCAACGAATACTGGAGAAGCAGAACAAGAAGCTAGATTTTTTGCATCTGTCATAGCAGGTAAACAGCCAGATTGTAAACTAGTAATGGACTACGAAGTATTTGGAGGAGTGAGTGTAGAAGAATCTAACAACATTGCACAAGTCTTTCTAGAAACTGTTAAGAGGTTAACCAATAAAGAAGTTATTGTATATAGCAATTTATCCAATGCTAGAGACCGATTTAGTAGACAAATTGCAGATAACTATGAATTATGGATTGCTTATTATGGAGATTACAACAACCTAAGAAACATAGAAACAAGATGGCAAAAATGGATAGGTGTACAATATACCGATAGAGGTTATGTACCAGGAATACGAGGAAATGTAGATAGAGACTTATATACCGAAAATATCTTTTTATCAGATACCAGTGAAGTACCAAATAACGAAAATCCAAATGACAGTATGAACACAGAAACAATAACCTATACGGTACAAAGTGGAGATACCTTATCTAGCATTGCTAGCCGATATGGAACAACTGTGCAAGAATTGGTAGATATTAATGGTTTAAGTAATCCTAACTTAATCTATCCAGGAGAAGTATTGAGAATTATGACTAATTCTACAACACATGGCTCAGAAACACGAGGAACAGGTAGTATCATTTATACGGTACAAAGAGGAAACACCTTATCGCAAATAGCCAATAGGTATGGCGTTACGGTTAGTCACATTGTAGAAATCAATAACATAGCCAATCCAAATCTAATCTATCCAGGACAAAAACTAAGAATTACAGAAAGTACAAACACGAACCTAAATCCTGTTAATCAAAACAATTTCTATACTGTGCAAAGGGGAGATACTTTATCTGGAATTGCTAGAAGATATCGAGTTTCTACCCAATATTTAGTTCGTTTAAATGGTATTAGTAATCCAAATTTAATCTATCCAGGTCAAATGCTTAAGATATAATAGTGTTACAGAACCATAGAGAGACGAGGGGAGCCACAGGGGACGGACCTTTTTGGCACATTTTTCTGATAGGAATGAAGTTTGCATAGAGAAGTTTAGGAAGGTTGAGTTAGTGTAAAATTAATGTAGGCAAAATAAAAAATGTCTACATTATTTTTTTTG
>CANPHV010000076.1 GCA_947573965.1 uncultured Clostridium sp. | reverse complement strand
AAAAAAGTGGAATTAAAAGAAACAATAAAAAATAGAAGAAGTATTCGTAAATTTAAAAATACTGAAATATCTAAAGAAATAATTGAAGACTTAATTGATTGCGCAAGGCTAGCACCATCTGCAAAAAATAGACAACCTTGGAAATTTGTAATAGTAACTGATACTATAAAAAATCAAATTGCAGAAATTATGTTGGAAAAGGAAAATAGTTCAAAGATTAGTTTAGAAAGACAAATATATAATGCTAACAGTAGTGTGAAAGCAACTGCAAAGGTAATGAAAGAAGCACCAATACTTATATTAGTTCTTAAAGAATATGAAGATAATTGGATTATCGGAGATTCACTTTCAATAGGTGGAGCAATAGAACATATTTGCTTAAGAGCAACCGATTTAGGATTAGGTTCACTTTGGATAAGAGATATTGTTTACACACAAAAAGAAATAGCCAAATTAATTAATTATGAGAATATGGAAGTAATTTCAGCAATTTCTATTGGTTATCCAAATGAAAATCCTAAACAAAGACCTAGAAAAAAATTAAATGAAGTATTGGAGTGGTATTAATATGGAAAAAGAAATATTAGAATTTTACAAGAAAACAAGTTATTTTACAGATTTGGGATATTATAAAGATTTTGCAAAAAAGTTGCCAGATGATATTGAAAAATTATGTATATTACAAAGAATGCAAATAATCCATCCAGTAGCTTTCAGAGATAAAGAAATTAGAAATAAAAAAGATTGCTTTTGGGGAGATATGACCGAAGTTTCAGTTACTAGATTAGAATACGAAGACGACATCTTTCCAACAGCACAAAGTGTAATAGCTGAATTATTAAGAAAAAATTCTAACTATACTACAAAAAGAGAAGCAAAAGACAAAGTTCATGTTACATGTAGAAGTCAAGCTATATTATTAGCTAGTATATTAAAAGCTAAAGGAATACCAGCTAGAGCTAGAAGTGGATTTGCTGAATATATACAGTATGATGGAATATGTTACGACCATTGGATTACAGAGTACTTTGATGAAAATGAGAATAGATGGAGATTAGTAGATGCAGATGAGCATTGTCCAGACCATGAAATGGGATTTGATTTGAAGGATATTCCTTATGATAAATTTTTATTTGGTGCAAATTCTTATTTAGGTGTAAGACAGAATAAATATAAACCCGAAACTATTTTATACGCTTCTGATCCACCAACTTTAGGACTAAAAGCTTCGATAAGAGGATTATTTTATGATTTTCATTCGCTAATGAATGATGAAATTATATTCTTACATATGCCTAAATATATACAAGATAAGAAATTCGAGTTATCCGAAGAAGAGTATAAGGAATTAGATGATTTAGCTAAATTAATGCTAAATCCTAATGAAAATTTTAGTAAACTACAAGAAATAACTCTGCTCTATTTTTGAATTAACTATATATTCAGCTTTCTTATGATTTTTCAAATACTTTAATCTTAAATGTCCATACTTTCCAATAATATAATCATTTTGGTAATCTTCTTTTTCTAAATATAAGTCAGGAACGAAAAAATCACCCTCTTTGTGATTAAGTTATCTCTACCATAATAAAATTCTCCTAAAATTTAATTTCATTACTTTTAGAACTATAATTTTATATCTGTTAAAGCTGTCATAAATACAAATTTTTATAAAGTGTACTTAATTTAGTCTTGCTGGGTGGGAATTACAACAACAATGTTTAAATTAAAAGTGGGGAAGGATACCAAAGTGTTAGTAAAAGCTTACAATGATATGGCAGATTGGTGTTATCAAAATTTAGCTAGAAAAGATATAGTTTTAATACAAGGGGAATTAAATAGTAAAATGGAAATTGTAATAAGTGAGATTGAAATTATATGAAGTCCAACTACTATGAAAGCAAGCTATTTTTTTCATAGTAGTAACAACAAATTCTTAAAAAAGAATTAAATTTTTGAAAAAACATTGCATAAAATTAACAATAATAGTATAATTAAAAAGGTAGCATAATAGAAATATACAAATAAGATAAAAAAGCGAGGGTAAAAAAATGGATTATTTATACATACTAAGAGAAGCACTTGTATGGACCATAACCATATTTTGGTTATATCAAATCATGGTAAGTTTATGCTCATTAGTAAAGATAAAAGACAAACCGCTAAAAGTAAACAAAGACCACAGATTTATGGCAATCATACCAGCCCATAATGAAGAAGCAGTCGTAGGGAATTTAGTGGAAAGTTTAAAAAAGCAAAATTATAATAAAGAATTATATGACATTTATGTGATTGCTGATAACTGCACAGACAATACTGCCAAAGTAGCCGAAGAAGCAGGGGCTATTGTTTATGAGAGATTTAACAATTCACAAAAAACAAAAGGATATGCCTTAGACTGGTTTTTAGCACAAAAAATTGAGGAAAATGCTCCTTATGATGCGTTTTTTGTCTTTGATGCTGATAACATAGTAGACCCAAATTTTATTAAGAATATGAATAAAAAACTATGTCAAGGAGAAGACGTCGTACAAGGCTATCGAGATATTAAAAACCCAACAGACAGTTGGATAACAGCAGGATATGCTATTTTCTATTGGACGATGCATAGATTTTATCATTTAGCAAGATATAACTTAGGATTATCACCATTATTAAATGGAACAGGATTTATGGTAAGATTTGACGTTGTTAAACCAGAAGGGGGCTTAAAAACAGTAACCCTAACAGAAGATATCGAATATTCTTTAAAAAGAATTATTGAAGGAAAAAGACTAGGTTGGGCAACCGATGCCATTGTATATGATGAACAACCAGTAGGATTTAAACAAAGTTGGTCACAAAGAAGTAGATGGACCGTAGGACATATGCAATGTATTAAAGAATACACCAAACAATTAGCCGTAGCAGCACAAGAAAAGAAAACAATGATGAACTTTGACGGATTTTTATATATCATAGGAAGTATTCCTATGTTTATCATAACTTTAGTGTTGTTAGCAACTAACTTCCTAATGTATGCAGGAAATGGTATGACAAAACTAGAATTAATCATAAACATAGCAAGATACTTAATACCAACTTTTCTATTACCAATTGGAACAGCCGTTATTGTTATGTTATTAGACAGAAGACCAATCAAACCAATGCTAAAAGGTTTAGCATGTTATCCTCTATTTATGGGGTCATGGTTATTAATTAACTTCAAGTGTTTATTTAAAAGAGAAACCACTTGGGAGAAAATCGACCATGTTAGAAATATTAAGATAGGTGAGACAGAAAAAGTAGAAGAAACAGTACAGGTTTTGGAAAAAGTTTAACAAAAATCAAAAAAAGCTTGCATTTTTGCCAAAAATTGGGTATAATATAGCAAGAAACATAAATACAGCAAGAGTGGGAACAAATCCCACTCTTACTTATTGAGAAGGGATTTTAAGGAACGTACTTAACAGTATGCTTATCTGTAACTCGTTTCACACATACAACTAAGGGTATTCCAAAATCCCAAGAGGAGGAAAAATTGGCAAGAATAGAAGAAAGAGTAGAGAAATTATTACAACCAACCATTGAAAAAATAGGATATGACTTATATGACGTAGAATATGCGAAAGAAGGAAAAAACTATTTTTTACGAATATTTATTGATAAGCCAGAAGGAATTGATTTAGAAGATTGTGAAAAAGTGAGCAATGAAATCAATGGATTGCTAGACGAAGCAGACTATATTAAAGAACAATACTTTTTAGAAGTATCGTCGCCTGGCATTGAGCGAATTTTGAAAAAAGATAGGCACTTAGAACAAAATAAAGGAAAAGAAATTCAAGTAAAATTGTTCCAAAAAGATGAAAAAGGAAAAAAGGAATATCAAGGAGAATTAAAGGAATTTACAGAAGAAGGAATAACCATAATATTAGAAGAAGCAGAAGAACGAAAAATCGAACGTAAAAACATTGCACAAATAAAAACAATATATCATTGGTAAAGGGAGGAATTAAGAAAAATGAAAAATCAAGCAATTGACAACAAAGAATTAATACTAGCATTGGAGGAACTAGAAAAAGAAAAAGGAATTAAAAAAGAGTATTTATTAGAGTCAATAGAAACAGCATTGGTAACAGCTTACAAAAGAAACTTTGATTCTTTAGAAAATGTAAAAGTTCAAATGGACCAACAAACAGGAGCAACTCATGTTTATTCACTAAAAGAAGTAGTAAAAAGAGCAATGGACAAAGAAACACAAATCAATATTAAAGAAGCGCAAAAGATAAACCCAGACTTCAAAGAAGGAGATACGGTAGAAATTGAAATTGTACCAAGAGACTTTGGTAGAATTGCAGCACAAACAGCTAAGCAAGTTATTATCCAAAAATTAAGAGAAGCCGAAAGAGAAATTATCTATACAGAATTTAATGACAGAAAAGGAGAAATTGTCTCTGGATTAGTCCAAAAAGCAGACCACAATATTGTAGTTATGGATTTAGGAAGATTAGAAGGTGTTATGCCTTCCAAGGAACAAATCCCAACTGAACATTATAGGGTAAATGACAAAGTAAAAGGTTATGTCTTAGAGGTAGAAAAAGGAGCTAAAGGAGCACCACAAGTAATCGTATCAAGAAGTCATCCAGACTTTGTTAGAAAATTATTAGAATTTGAAATACCAGAAATCTATGAAGGGGTAATTGAAATTAAGAGTGTTTCAAGAGACCCAGGTTACAGAAGTAAAGTAGCAGTCTATTCTCCAGACCCAAACATTGACCCAGTAGGTTCTTGTGTAGGTCAAAAAGGGGTTAGAATTCAAAATGTTATCAATGAATTAAATGGAGAAAAAATCGATGTCATTGAGTGGAACGAGGACCCATCTATCTATATTGCTTCTAGCTTACTTCCAGCACAAATCCTAGCAGTAGATATTAAGGAAGAAGAAAAATTTGCTCAAGTAATTGTACCAGATGACCAATTATCATTAGCCATTGGAAAATCAGGACAAAATGCAAGATTAGCTGCAAGACTAACCAATTGGAAAATAGATATTAAATCAGAAACACAATTTAGAGAAATGTTACTAAATGCACAAACGGAAGAGGCGGCAGAAGAAGTAGAACCAGAAGCATAAGAACATACAATTAAGACAGGCAACATACAATGCAAGAGGAGGATAAAAATGAAACAACAACCACAGCGAACCTGTATGGGATGTAATACCAAAAAAGATAAAAGAGAATTCATCCGAATTGTAAAAAATAAAGAAGGAAAAATTAGTATCGATAAAACTGGAAAGCAAGAAGGAAGAGGAGCTTATCTTTGTGATGATATCCAATGCTTAGAGAAAGTAGTCAAATCCAAACGATTGGAAAGAGCATTCGATATTAAAATCGATAAAGAAATATATGAAGATTTAAGAGGTGTCATACTTGAGTCATAAAAAAATATTAGGGTTAATTGGACTGGCAGCAAGAGCTAGAAAAATCTGTTTTGGAGCCGATAGTGTAGCCTTAGAAATGAAAAAAAGAAAAGTGTTTTTAGTTGTGATAGCAACCGATGCATCCGATAGGACCAAAGAGAAATTCAAAAAAATAGGAGAAGAACATAACATACCAGTTATGATAGAGGGGGAAATTGAAATTTTAAGCAAAGCCATAGGAAAATCCAATAAGGCAATTATTGGAATAGAAGATAGTAATTTAGCAAACGAAATACAGAAAATAAAAAATGGGGGTGAACTTATTGGGTAAGATAAAAATTCATGAAATAGCAAAGAAAATAGGCTTAACCAGTAAAGAAGTATTAGATGTAGCAAGCAAATTAAAAATCGAAGCCAAAAGCCATATGAGTGGTGTAAGCGAAGAAGAGGCAAAACAAATTGAAAATGCATTAATGAAAAAAGAAGGAAAGAAAAAAGACAAAGAGAAGGAAAAAGACGTGAAAAAAGAAGAAAAAGCACCAGTTATTATTCGAAGAGAAGTAATTATTGCAGAAGAAGAACCAGCACAAAAAAAAGAAGTAGCCAAGAAAGAAGAAAAGAAAAACAAGGTAGGGTTTGTAGAGAGAAAACAAAACAAAGACTACAATATTGTGTATCGTAATAAACCAAATAAACCAATGACGGTAAGTGAGTTATTTGGTCTTAAAAAAGAGGAACCAAAACAACCAGAACCAGTAGAAGAAGAAAAAATAGTAGAAGAAAAAGTGGAAGAAGTAAAGCCGGAAGTAAAAGAAGAGACCAAAAAAGAAGAAGCACCTGTTAAAGTAGAAAAGCCAATACAAGTAGCACGAAATACGAACACCAATACTTCAAGAGAAAAAAACTTTAACAATCAAAATAGAGATACAAGGCATAATAACAATAATAATAGAAATAATAATAATAACTTTGGTAATAGAAACAGAAATCAAAATGGTCAAAACAATAATAATTTTAGAAACAACAACTTCAACCGCAATAACAATGAAAACAGAGGAAATGGTCATTATAACAACAATAATAATAATGGCAATAATCGATTTAACAATAATCGTAACAATGGCGAACGATTTGGAAAAAGACCATTGGACGAAAAAGGAATCGAAAAAAATATTAAAAATATTATGGCAGTAGACACCGTAGAAAAAGAAACGGTAAGAGAATATAACAGAGGGCAAGACAAACAAAGAAATAACAATAAATTTGATGAAAACAAAAATAAGAAAAATAAAACAAGAAGAAATAGCAATGAAGGTAACTTTGATGAAGGAAAACTAAAAACCTTAAAACAAGCAAACCGTTTATCCAATATGTTTGATGAGCAAGATGGTGGTATGCTAGATTACTATGACTTAACAACAGAACGTGGAAGAAGAGGCAAAAAGAGAAACAACAAAAACCAAGAAGAAAGAACGAAACAAAAAATCTTCCAATTAACCCAAATTGAAATCCCAGAAAGCATCACTGTAAAAGACTTTGCAGCAGAAATGAAAAAAACAACGGCAGAGGTTATTAAGAAATTATTGGGCTATGGTATCATGGCAACGATTAACAATGAAGTAGACTTTGATACTGCTTTCTTAATTGCACAAGAATTTGGTATTAATGCAACCAAAAAAGAGACGGTAACCGAAGAGGATATCTTATTTGACGACTCAGAAGATAGAGAAGAAGAATTAGAAACTAGACCACCAGTTATTGTTGTTATGGGACACGTAGACCATGGAAAAACTTCACTTT
>CANPHV010000075.1 GCA_947573965.1 uncultured Clostridium sp. | reverse complement strand
CTTCCACAAAAAAGAAATTCTAAAATTATTTTATGGCACCCTTTCACGTCAAGCGTGAACTATTTCCATAAAATGATTTAAGAATTTCTATTTTTGTTTTAGTTGCATTCAGCCTTTCTAAAAATGTGCCCAAAAGATCCGTCTCCTGTTGCTCCCTCTGGCTTTCTTAAACGATAGTTCCACCATTTACATGGATAATTTGACCAGTAACATAGCGAGAAGCATCACTTGCTAAATATAAGTAAGCAGGGGCAACTTCAAAGGGCTGACCAGCACGTTTTAAAGGGGTATCGGTACCAAAAATTTCTACTTCACCTTCTGAAAAAGAAGCAGGAATAAGAGGTGTCCAGATAGGACCTGGTGCAACAGCATTAACTCGTATTTTTTGGTCTGCTAAAGAAAGAGCAAGTGATTTTGTAAAAACAGAAATGGCTCCTTTGGTGCTAGAATAATCAATTAAGTTCTTCTTTCCCTCATAAGCAGTAACAGAAGTCGTGTTGATGATACTACTATGGACTTCTAAGTAAGGCAAAACGGCTTTGGTTAGATAGAAAAAGGAAAAGATATTAGTTTCAAAAGTATTGCGAAGTTGTTCAGCTGTAATATCTAAAATGCTGTTTTGAGGAAATTGAACCCCACAATTATTAATTAAGATATCTATTTTTCCAAAGGATTGTAAAGTGGCTTGCACAACATGAGAAGAAAATACTTCGTCTCGCAAATCGCCTGCTAATAAAAGACAATGACGTCCATAACCTTCTATTAATTGTTTGGTGTAGTTAGCATCTTCATGCTCATTAAAATACACAATGACAATATCGGCACCTTCTTTGGCAAATAAAACGGAAATAGCTCTACCAATACCACTGTCTCCACCAGAGATAATAGCAACCTTGTTTTGTAATTTACCACTTGGAATATCGTTGGGATTATCGAAGATAGGAGGAGGGTTCATAACGTATTCTAAGCCAGGTTGAATATTTTGGTGTTGCTTAGGGAAAGTAAGTGGCGTTTTTAAATTTTCATCTTTGAAACCAAGATAAGGGTATTCAGGATAATTGTAATAAATCGTAATCATCTCCTTAAAATAAATTATATCCATAGTATATTGAGATAAAAAGATTTTATTCAAGAAAAAATATTCTATAAGATTTTAAGTTTTGATTTTTTTCTTTTTTCAAAAGCTTAACAAACTATGTTGACTTATTGACAACATAATTTCTTTTTTGATACAATGCAAATGTGAATCAAGAACTATTAAAAAAATATATTTGAAGGCAGAAAGAGAAAATAATAAAAAGCTAATAAGTAAGAATATTATTTTTTATAAAGGGAAAAATAAGCAAAAGAAACAAGAAATAGAAAACGAAAGAAAGGTTAGAATGTATGAGTATTAAAAATTTAAGAAAGCAAACAAAAGCCAACAAAGGTATAACTTTAATCGCATTAGTAATAACAATAATTGTCTTGTTGATTTTGGCAGCAGTAAGTATAGCAACATTAACAGGAGAAAATGGAATTTTAAGCAAAGCTAATAATTCTAAAATAGAGACAGAAAAAGCCAGTGCCAAAGAGAAAGTGCAAATGGCAGTAATGAGCAGTTTTGATAATAGTGGAAAATTAGATTATGGACAATTAAAAATGAACTTAGATAACGTAGAAGGAATTGACAAAGCAACAGTGCCATCACCTACTATAACTAAATTACCAATTACAGTGACAGTTGATGATTATGAGGTAAAGATTAATGGAGATGGAAGTGTAACAGTAGGAGAAGGCACAGGAGGAAACCAAACGCCAAATCCCCCAGCAGGAGATACTGTAAAACCAGGTGAAATTGTAACAGGAGGAAATAAAGAATATACAAAGAATGGAACAGCAGTAATACCAGAGGGATTTGCAATTGTGCCTGGCTGTGATGATGTATCAGAAGGTTTGGTTATTTCAGATAATGAGGGAGATACTGAATTAGATAGTAGTAATATAGTAGCCAATGGAAATCAATTTGTATGGGTGCCAGTAACAAATATAGATAATTTTAAAACAATAGAAGGATATTATAACGGAAGTTTAGATACTAAGCTATCCAATTGTTCTGAGCCATTTGTGAATGGATATAGTACAGAAGAGGAAGAATATAATGCTATGCGACAAAGTGTAGAAGAAAAACAAGGATTTTATATTGGAAGATATGAAGCAGGAAAAGATACTGAAGGAAATTTAGTAGTGAAGAAAAATGCACCAGTATATAATAATGTTATATGGGGAACGAATATGAGAGATATAACAGGAGGAGCAGTAGAATTATCCAAAAACTTTACAGATGGAAAAACGTATCAAGAAAAAGTAACAAGCACGTTATGTTATGGAGCACAATGGGATGCAACGATGCAATTTTTTGATAGTAATTACTTAACTGGAACTTGTGAAGAAAATTCATATGTAAGAAATAGTACAGACAAAGGAAATTATTCAGGAAATATACTTAATACAGGTTCGAATGAAAATTATAAAGTAAAAAACATTTACGATATGGCAGGAAATGTGTTTGAATGTACAATGGAAGCCAACAGTGATAGTTATCGAGTATATCGTGGTGGCATTTGTATCTATACAAGTAGTGGTCATCCAGCATCTGTACGTTCTTACAGTAGTCCTTCATATACTGACAGTTACCTAGGGTTCCGTGTGGCTTTAATTGTGTAAAGGAAGAGAGTATAAGAAATTTTGTGTAAAATGAAAAATACCTTTATTTTTTACCCACAATGTAGTATAATAAGTTCGAGCCGTGGGAAAGGAACGAGAAATAAAGATGAACACAATTTTAGGTGAAATTGGTAAATCAGCTAAATTTGCAGATTTACTAAAACAAATCGAAGAGAAAACAAGTCCGATAGCAATATCGGGCTTAACTGACGTAGGTATGCTACAAATAGGAGTAGCACTTAATGTATTTGGGAAAAAACCAATTTGTATTATGACCTATAATGAAATCCAAGCGAAAAAAATATATCAAGACTTAAAGTACTTTACAGACAATGTAGTTTTATTTCCCAAAAAAGAAATTGTAACCTATGACTATATTGCAGAGAGTAAAGACCTTCCCTACCAAAGGATAGAAGCACTAAATCAAATCAAAACCAAAAAAAATCTAATCGTAGTAACCACAGTAGAAGCAACTATCCAAAAATTACCTAGCAAAAAATCTTTATATGAAAATGAACTAGAATTTCAAGTAGGAAAAAGTTATCCGTTAGAAGAAATCAAGAAAAAATTAGTGAAATTAGGATATGCAAGATATGACTTAATTGAAGGAAGAGGTCAATTTTCAATTCGTGGAGGAATTGTTGATATCGCAACCAATGAAACAACAGGGGTTAGGATTGAATTTTGGGGAGATGAAGTAGATTCTATTCGAAATTTCAACATAACAAGTCAGAGGTCAATTAACACACTAGAAAAGACGACCATCTATCCAGCCCATGAGTATATTTTAGAAAATACAATAGAAACCATCGTTCAAAAAATAAGAGAAATACCAACCAATACAAGCAAACAAAGAGAAATCATAGAAGAAGATATCGAGCAAATCAAAGCAGGAAATTACATTAGTAAAATCGACAAATACTTTGAATGTTTTTATGAAAAACAAGAAACCATATTAGATTATTTATCCAATCAATATAGTATATTTTTAGAAGAAATAGGAAAAATAAAACAAAGAGCATCCAATATTTCTATGGATAATGATAATCTAGTAAAAGCATTAGTAGAAAAAGAAAAAATGGTACCAGATGCCATAACGACGTTACTAACCTATGAAGAATTACAAGAACAATTAGAAACAAGAACATTAGTATATATAGAAAAACAAGATAGCCAAAACAAATTAGCCACAGAAAAATACAAATTTTCTTATCGAGAAGTTAATTATTATAAGAGTGAAATAGAGAATTTAATAGAAGATTTACAAAAGGCAATAAACGAGAAAAAGAAAATCTATATACTAGTATCCACCAAAGAAAAAGCAAAAAAGCTACAAACGCTGTTAAATGAAAAGGAAATCTTTAATAAAATCGAAGAAAAATTAAATCAGACCATCATTGTAAAATCGGTAGAAGCAATTGTCACCATAACGATAGGAAAATTATCAGCAGGTTTTGAGAATTATGACTTAAACCAATTAGTAATCGTAGCAGACGACTTAATAGATGGAGAAAAAAGAAGAAAAAAATTCATCCATAATGATTTTAAAGATGGTGAAAAAGTAGTCTTTGCCGATTTAAAAATCGGAGATTATGTGGTTCACAAAAGATATGGAATTGGTATTTATATAGGGGTCAATACCATCAAAGCGGATGGAACCATTAAGGATTATATTAAGATTAAATACAAAAATGATGATATTTTATATATTCCAACCAATGATTTAGATTCCATTCGAAAGTACATTGGAGGAGATGCCATTCAACCTAAAATCAATCGATTAGGGGGAAAAGAATGGGAAAATACCAAAACAAAAGTAAAAAATAATCTACGAGAGGTAGCAAGAGAATTAATCGAATTGTATGCCAAAAGAGAAAAATTACAAGGATTTAGTTTTAGCAAAGATACTCCTTGGCAAAACGAATTTGAAGCAAAATTTCCATATCAAGAAACAGAAGACCAATTACGTTGTATCGAAGAAGTAAAAAAAGATATGGAATTAGTAAAACCAATGGACCGACTATTATGTGGAGATGTTGGTTATGGAAAAACAGAAGTAGCACTAAGAGCAGCCTTCAAAGCCGTTATGGACCAAAAGCAAGTAGCGTACTTAGCACCAACTACGGTTTTGGCAGAGCAACAATATCAAGAATTTAAAGAAAGAGTAAAAGACTTTCCTATCAAAGTAGAAATATTAAACCGATTTAAAAGTAAAAAATATCAAGAAGAAGTTATTAAAAAATTAAAATTAGGCGAAGTAGACATTGTAATTGGAACTCATCGCGTATTAAGTCAAGACGTAGAATTCAAGGACTTAGGGTTATTAATTATCGATGAAGAGCATCGTTTTGGAGTAAAAGACAAGGAAAAAATCAAACAATTAAAAAATAATGTAGACGTATTAACTATGACAGCAACACCGATACCAAGAACAATGCATATGTCAATCGTAGGAATTCGAGATATGTCAGTCATTTATGAGCCACCACACAATCGAAGACCAGTGCAGACTTATGTGTTAGAATATGACGAAGAGGTAGTCAAAGAAGCCATCACAAAGGAATTAGAAAGAGAAGGGCAAATTTTTTATTTGTATAACAATGTAGAAGGTATCCAAAAAAAAGCAGATGATATCGCCAGATTAGTGCCAGAAGCCAATGTAGTTTACGCTCATGGAAAAATGACAGGAGCCAAAATAGAAGAAATCATGAAAACCTTTATCAAAGGAAAAAGTAATGTGTTAGTATGTACCACAATACTAGAATCAGGAATTGATATCCCAAATGCTAACACCATAATCGTAGAAAACGCAGATAGAATGGGCTTAGCCCAATTATATCAAATCAGAGGAAGAGTAGGAAGAGCAGATAGGCAAGCCTATGCTTATATTACTTATAAAAAAGACAAACTATTAACAGAAGTTGCAGACAAAAGGCTAAAAGCCATCAAAGAATTCACAGAATTTGGTTCTGGTTTCAAAATTGCAATGAGAGATTTAGAAATCAGAGGAGCTGGAAGTCTCCTTCGGAGAAATCCAATCAGGGCATTTAGAACAAGTAGGATATGATACGTATTGTAATCTGTTAGACGAAGTCGTAAAAGAAATGAAAGGAATAAAAGTAGAGCCAGAAATTGACCTTCAAATCGACCTAAATGTAACAAGTTATATACCAGACGAATACATACAAGATGCCAACCAAAAAATAGAAATCTACCAAAACATTGCCCTATGTAAAAACGAGCAAGACATTCAAAATATCATAGACGAAATCATCGACCGTTTTGGAAATATGCCAAAAGAACTAGAGAATCTAATTGCCATAGCCAGAATAAAATATTTAGCAAAGCAATTAAAACTAACCAAAATAGCAAGCAACAAAACAGCCGTAGTCTTTACCTTTGAACCCAACAAATTTGAACTAGACCTAAATGAGCTCGTTAAAAAATATGGCAATAAAATCAAATTTTCAGCAGGCATAAAACCAATGATAACACTACAAATAGGAAGTGAGAACGAAAGACAAATCTTAAATGATGTAACCGAATTTTTGACTTTTTTGGGTCTTTCTGGGACAGGCACAGAGTGACCATTTGGGCTTTTTGGGGACAGGCTTTTCTGAGACAGTCTCCCAATGACCATTAAGGTAAAAAAGGGGAAGGGGAATAGAATGCAAGGAATAACGAGTAAGGACAATGAGTTGATAAAGCATATTAAGAAATTGAAAGATAAAAAATATCGTGATAGTAGCAATGAATATGTGATTGAGGGGGTTAAGCTAGTAGCAGAGGCAATCCAAGAAAAGGCGACGATTAAGCAAATTGTTTTATGCGACGATTGTGAAAAAAATGCAGCCATTCCAAAGGATTTAATGTATGAAATTGCTAAATATGAGTGTGTTTATGTGACGGAAAAGATTTTTAACTATTTGTCTGAAGTGCAAACACCACAAGGGATTTTGGCTGTAATAGAAAAAAATGGACTAGCAGAAGAGATTGATTATACCCAAGAGATTATTGTGGCATTAGATGATGTACAAGATCCCCGGAAATTTAGGAACAATATTAAGAACGGTGGATAGTATTGGATTGACACAAATTTTGGTGTCAAAAGGGACAGCAGATTGCTTTAATCCTAAAGTAGTGCGTTCTACTATGGGAGCTATTTTTAGAGTTAAAATCATAGAGTGTGAAGATTTAAGACAGACTTTGAAAGAAATTAAAAGACATAAATTTAAAATAGTGGCATCTTCTTTGCAAACGGAGAATACTATTTATGACATTACTTATCATAAAAAAGTAATTTTGATTGGTAATGAGGCAAATGGGGTTAAGAAGGAAATTCAAGAACTGGCAGATGAAAAAATAAAAATCCCGATGTTAGGAAAAACAGAAAGCTTAAATGCTTCTGTGGCAACAGGGATTATATTATATGAGTATGTGAGACAAAAGATAGAAAACCGTTAACAGTTTTTAGAATTATTTAGGATAATTAGGGGCACTTCTGGTCGTTTTTGGGACATTCTGGGACAGGCACAACGTGACCATTATGGTCACGTTGTGCCTGTCCCAGAA
>CANPHV010000074.1 GCA_947573965.1 uncultured Clostridium sp. | reverse complement strand
ATTGTCTTTTAAACCTTTTTAAGGCATCTTCTATATTACCATTATTAACTTTTATTTCTGACATTTATATTCCCCTCCTTCCGGTCCATACGAAACTGTATGTGGGATAACCCTTTTAATGCTATTATTATATATTAAAGTTAAATACTTGTCAATAGTTAGATTTCAAATAATACAGCTTTCTTTTCTTTTAGCGATTTTTTGACATCAATAATTCTTTGATTACTAGAACCTCTGAAACGTAATTTAATGTCCTTTTTCTCTTCTTCGAATTTGCCATCTACTACAACGTCTAAATAAGACAAGACTTCTGGCGTTTCTTCCCATTTATGGCACATATCCTCCATAATATCTTTATCAAAAGTATATCCTGTATAACACCATACATTTTTTTCAGGGAATTTTTCCTTTACTTTTCTAAGTAATGGTAAGAGTCCCTTTTGATTACTGTGTTCTAATGGTTCGCCTCCTAATAAGGATAAGCCAGATACATATGGATGGTCTAATTCTTGGATTACTTTTTCTACCTCTTCTTCTGTAAATTCTTTCCCATAGTTAAAGTCCCATGCCTGACTGTTAAAACAATTTTTACAGTGATGGGTACATCCACTTACAAAGACAGACACTCTAACTCCTTCTCCATTTGCTATATCTGCTTTTTTTATATCTGCATAGTGCATTTTTCTTCCTTCTTTCCTATTTCTTATTAGAGCCAATGGGGACGGACTTTTTTGGCTCACTGCTTCTTTTAGTTGTAAACTCAAGTTTAAGATAATAGTCCTCCTATCCAATTAAATAATGGATTTTCAAACAATAATTCTCTCATCCAACCATTTGTAAAAGGAAGAAACCACAAAATAATTCCAATAACAAATACTACGACAACGGTTAGTCCAATAGCTAAGGCATCTGTTTGTGTCATTTTCTTCATTTCTTTTCTTTTTTCTTTATTAAATAAATTCTGTATCAACTCTTTTGTTAATTGAATTAAAGAACCAAACGTTCCTACTTTATATACCTTGGTAGGCTGCTCCCCTATATTTTGCCTTCCTTGTTCTTCATAATAATTTGTTTTCCTGCTTGGCCTAGTAGCTACCTCTCCTTGTGTTTCTACTCTATTTTGATTATAAATTTCATTATCATATTGCTCTCTTAAAAAGTCATCTGACAAAATTTTATAAGCTTCATTAATTTCTTTGATTTTCTTTTCTGCATATCTTTGCTTATCACCAGTATATAAATCCGGATGATATTTTTTGGCTAACACACGATATGCCTTTTCTATGATTTCTTTAGAAGCTTTTGGATTCACTTCTAATATTTCATAATAATTTTTCATAGGTTTTGCCCCTTCTCTTCCTTTTCTTTCGATATTGTTATTTTATACTAAAAGAAAAAAAATAGCAATATCAAATTGCTACTTTTTTAGGATTTGAGACAAGAGGGACACCCCTTTTTTGTCTCATTTAAAATAAAAAAATATAAATTGTATATAAAAAATAAAATGAGACAAAAAAGGGGTGTCCCTCTTGTCTCAAATCCTGTCTTATTCTCCAAAAATCGCCTCAAATTCATCGGCTTCAATTTTTTCTTTTTCAAGTAAGATACCAGCTACTTGGTGTAGTTTATCTATATTTTCTGATAAAATTTGTCTTGCTCTATTATAGCCTGTATCCACAATTCTCTTTGTTTCTTCATCAATAACAGCTGCTGTTTCTTCTGAGTATTCTTTGCTTTGTGCTAAGTCTCTTCCTAGGAACACTTCTTCTTGATTTCCGCCTAGCATAATTGCACCAATTCTTTCACTCATTCCATATTTGGTTACCATACTTCTTGCAATTTTAGTCGCTCTTTCTATGTCATTGCTAGCACCTGTTGAAATATCATTTAAGATTAAAGCCTCTGCTACTCTTCCTCCTAGAAGTGATACAATATTCTCTTCCATTTCTGTTTTTGACATAAAAGACTTATCTTCTGTTGGACGATACATGGTATAACCACCAGCCATACCTCTTGGTACGATAGAAATTTGATGCACTGGGTCTTGTGTTTCTAAGAAATGGCTTACTACAGCATGACCTGCCTCGTGATAAGCTACTAATTTATTTTCTTTTTCGCTTCTTACTTTTGTTTTCTTTTCAGGTCCCATGGTTACTTTCACCATAGCATCTTCAATTTCTTTCATACCAATTTCTGTCATATTTCTTCTGGCTGCTAATAAAGCTGCTTCATTTAAAACATTTTCTAAGTCTGCTCCTGCAAATCCAGATGTATTTTTAGAAATTACTTTTAAATCTACATCTTCTGCTAGATGTTTCTTTCTAGAATGTACTTCTAGAATTTGCTCTCTTGCTTTTACATCTGGTAATCCTACCACAATTTGTCTGTCAAATCTTCCTGCTCTTAAAAGTGCTTTATCTAATACATCTGGTCTATTGGTTGCAGCTAGTACAATAACACCTTCGTTTTCTGCAAATCCATCCATTTCTACTAACAATTGATTTAGGGTTTGTTCTCTTTCATCATGTCCTCCCCCTAATCCTGCACCTCTTTGACGTCCAACGGCATCAATTTCATCAATAAAAATGATACATGGTGCATTTTTCTTAGCTTGGTCAAATAAATCTCTTACTCTCGAAGCACCAACACCAACAAACATTTCAACAAAGTCTGAACCACTAATAATAAAGAATGGCACACCTGCTTCTCCTGCTACTGCTTTTGCCAATAAGGTTTTACCAGTACCTGGCTGTCCTACTAATAGAACACCTTTCGGAATTCTTGCTCCCATATCAGTAAATTTCTTTGGATTTTTTAAGAATTGTACGATTTCCTCTAATTCTTCCTTCTCTTCGTCTACTCCTGCTACATCTTCAAAAGTAATTTTATTTTTTTCTGCCGGGGTCATCATTCTTGCTTTACTTTTTCCAAATGACATGGTTTTGTTTCCTGGTCCCCCTTGACCAGCTCCTCCCATCATAAAGAACCAGAAAATAAAGAATATAATTAATAGTCCAAATGGTGTAAGTAGACTAAGTACAGTAATAAAGATAGATTCTGATTTTTCTTCTAAAGTAAATGCTCCCTCTTTTAAGAAATCTTCTGTATAAGACATAAAGCTTTCCATATCTGGTATATTTACTTCTTTCCTAATTTTATCATCTTTTAAAGCAACAGTTGCTGTTTTTCCATCTGATTCAATTTGAATAGCCTCTACTTTCCCACTATTAATATCAGCTATTAATTCAGAATATTTTAATTTAGCATCACTGTTCTCCACAATGGATGATAATACTACAATAAAAATAACTCCTATGATTAGCCACATAGCTAATGTTTTAATTCCGTTTTTCAAAATAATTCCTCCTTATGTTTGGTTTCATTTTTAATCTTTCAATATTGATTTTATAACATATAACTTTCACTTTTTCAATAGTTTTGAATATGTCTTTTTTATTACAAAACTGCTTGTTTTCCGCTTTTTCTACGGAAGCTTAGCTTTTTTTAAAATAAACACAATGATTTTTTACCAAAACTTTTACATTTTTATTCGGTGTCAAATACTTATTTCCAATATTATTCCCACATAATTTTATAATATCCTCAATATGTATCTTTTCTATACTTGCCACCCAGCCAAATAATCCTTTAATAATATATCGAATTACTCTTGACTTTATTACATTTTCCAATAAATTAAACTTCTTTAGGTCTACGATTACTTCCTGCTTTGTTTCTTTTAGCAAAATTTCCTGATAAGCTTTTCTCGTTTGCTCTTCCATATATTGATTTTCTGCTTCTACTAATTCTGACAATCGGTCAATTGTTTGAATGATATTCGGATTAAACTCTTTTTGAATATAGGGAACAACAATATTTCTGACTTTATTCCTATGATACACATTCTCAAAATTACTTTGGTCTATCCTAGGTTCTAACTTGTTTTCCTTGCAATATTGTTCTATTTCCTCTCTTTCACACTCAATTAACGGTCTAATAATCTTCCCTCTCTTCGGTGCAATTCCTTGCAAACCTTCTATTCCACTGCCACGTAGCATATGCAAAAAAATCGTTTCAATTTTATCATTTTTATTATGTGCCACTGCTATTTTAGTCGCCTTCGTCTTCTTTAAAACTTCCTCAAAAAACTCATATCTTACTTTTCTTCCTGCCTCTTCTGTTCCTATTTTATTAGTATGAGCCAAATTTTCAACATCTATTCTTTTTGAAAAAAATTCAATTCCATTTTTTTCACAAAACTCTCTTACATATTGTTCTTCCTCATCTGCCTCTTGTCTCAATTGATGGTTTACGTGAGCTACCAAGAAATCCGACGGAGCCACAGGGGACGGACCTTTTTGGCACAAATTCATAAATACTTTTAACATACACATAGAATCTGGTCCACCTGAAACCCCCAAAACAGTCTTTTCTCCTGTTTCTATCATTTGATTGGTTTGTATTGTTTTCAAAACTTTTTCTTCTAATTTTTGCATTTTATCACACCTTTACGTTTCATTTATCACTAATCTTCTCAATCTTTCTCGGTTCATTTTTAAATATTTTGCCATTAATCGATACGATATATTGTTTTCATCTTTCAAAATTTTAATCATTTCTATTAGTTTCTTTTCATCTCTCTTTAACCTCTCCAAATCCAAATTTTTCTTTTGCAAAAAATCACAAATGATGGTTTGACATTTTTGTTCCTTATTTTCTTTTTCATCTTCTAAAAAATTAAATTCTTCCTCTTTCCCCTCTTCTTGATTTTGCAACATTTTAGTCGATTGTTCTAGCAACGCTCCCACTCTTTTTTGAATTTTTGACTGGTCTTTTTGATATATTTTTGTATAACTAGAAAATTCATATTCATCTTTTTTACAAATTCCAGCCTTTACTGGATTATTATGAATATATTCTAGTGCTAAAAATAAATGTTTTTCACTTTTAATTGGTTGCGCTTTATAGCGTTCTCTAAATACATATCCTACCCTATTATGCTCTTTATTATAATAAATCGCATAACTTGTATTTGTTTTTTTCATGCAATTTTGCATGTTTTGAATTTCCTTAGCTTGTACCAAAATATGACCATGGTTATCCATTATACAATAAGCAATAATTTCCATGTTCTGCTTATTTCGATTCATTAATTTTAAATATTTCTCCTTATTCTTTTGTGTTTCAAATATATACTCTTTGTTTATTCCTTGTATCATAATATGAAAAAAAGATGAATTCTTCATATTATTTCTTGAAGTTCTGCCCATAATAAATCCTCCTTATTTGTAATATAATTTTCGCCCCTCTATTATGTTTTCCCCTCAAAAAACATATATTTATTCACCTTTATTCTAATTGTGCCAAAAATCTCAAGTCCCATCTAAGTTTTCACTGTTTGTGCCAAAAAGGTCCGTCCCCTCTGGCTCTCTTTGGCTCTCTAAATCCCTCTAGCTCTTAATCATCAAATCGTCTTTCTAGGTTGAGAAACTTCGTATATTCTCCTACCCAACGTAGTTCTATTTTTCCTGTTGAACCTCCTCTATGTTTTGCCAAGATTACTTCTGCAATTCCTGGCTTTTCACATTGTTCTTTTGTATAATAATCGTCCCTGTATAAGAACATTACAATATCGGCATCTTGCTCGATGGAACCAGATTCACGTAAGTCTGATAGCATTGGTCGGTGGTCTGGTCTTTGCTCTACGGCTCTTGATAGCTGTGATAAGGCTATGACTGGTACATTTAATTCTTTGGCCAAGATTTTTAAAGAACGGCTAATTTCTGCAATTTCTTGCTCACGGCTTCCATTTCTTTTGCCACTTCCTTGTACTAATTGTAAATAGTCTATAATTATCATACCAATTTGCTTTTCTGCCTTTAATTTCCTACATTTAGCCATTATTTTCATAACAGATATACCTGGTGTATCGTCAATATAAATATTGGCTTCTGATAATGGTCCTACTGCTCCTGCAAGTTGTGTCCAGTCATCTTCTTCTAGCTTTCCTGTTCTTACTTTATTGCTATCCACCATGGCTTCACTACATAGAATTCTGTTTACCATTTGTTCTTTTGCCATTTCTAAGCTAAAAATAACAACTGGAACATTTGCTTTCATAGCAGCATTTGTTGCAATGTTTAAAACAAAGGCTGATTTTCCCATCGCAGGTCTTGCTGCAATTAAAATTAACTCTGAACCGTGAAATCCTGAAGTTTTATAGTCTAAATCGAAAAATCCACTTGGTACCCCTGTTACGTGTTGCTTTCTATTGTATAATTCTTCTAATTGTATAAAACTATCTACCAAGATATCTTTGATTGGTGAATAGTCTTTTTGTCCCTTATTTTGAACAATATTGAATATTTTCTTTTCTGCTCCTGCCATAATGTCTTCTACATCTTCTGTTGGGTCATAACCTAATTCGATGATTTCATTTGCTGTTTTGATTAAGCTTCTTAGTGTCGCTTTCTCTTCTACTATTTTTATGTATTTTAAGGCATTGGCAGTTGTTGGTACTTTATCTGGTAATTCTGCTAAGTATTCTAATCCACCTACTTGTTCAAATTTTCCCATCGCCTCTAATTCTGCTTTTACTGTAATAATGTCGATTGGCTCTGCACGATTATATAAATTTAAAATAGCAGAATAAATCATTCGATTATCTTCACGATAAAAATCTTCTACTTTTAGCACTTCTGCACTAGCCGTCACAGCATCTTTATCGGTTAGCATGCTTCCTAATATTGCTTGTTCTGCTTCTAAATCATGTGGTGGTACTTTTCCTAATTCCATGTTTTTCTCCTTATTCTGATATTACATCAACTTTTACTTTTCCAATAACACCTTCAAACAACTTAATTTCAACCACTTGTGTTCCTAATGTTTTGATGGTTTCTTTTAGGTCAATTTTCTTTTTATCTACTTTTATGCTATATTCTTTTTCTAATTCTTGGGCAATTTCTTTCGCAGATACTCCTCCAAAGATTTTTCCATTTTCTCCTGCTTTTACCTTTACTTTTACTAGAATTTTTTCTAATTTGTCTGCTACTTTCATGGCTTCTTCTTTTTCTTGATTTTTTTGGTATTGTATAGCATTTTGTTTTGCTTTTAGTTTTGCCATATTGTCATTGTTTGCTTCTACAGCTAAGTTTTTTGGTAATAAGAAGTTTCTTGCGTAACCGTCAGATGCATTGATGACTTCATCTTTTCTTCCTACTCCTTTAATGTCTGCTTTTAATATTACTTTCATGTATCTTCCACCTTGTATAATATATTTAGGTTTTTAATAAAGGATTTACCTATAAACCTATTGCC
>CANPHV010000073.1 GCA_947573965.1 uncultured Clostridium sp. | reverse complement strand
AACATTATACTATATTTTCTCACTTTGTACATAAATTTTTAAGCGATTGCCATATCCTTTTTGCAAATTATGTAGATTTATGTTATAATTAAATTCACGCAACAATGTCATTTTTATTCGTTTTGCTAGACGCTTGTCTGGCAAAACAGGAAGGAGCATCTATGTTTAAGGCAAAAAGATGGAAGGAAATTCCTTCCACAAGTTTTGTCGAGAACCACGGCTGTGGCAAGCAGGTGTGTATTCTTGACACACGTTTTGTTAGAGTGTTCTGGCAGAGGTTCTTGTCAGACACTCGGGTGGATTACCACAACCACCCACATGAATGGGAGATAGTTTTCCGGTTCGGCTGGGGAATATGCTTAGGCATATATCCACCTCAAACTAACCATTGCCTTTTTGGGCCTTTAGTGCCTAAAGGCAAATGGTGGACAATTCTCTCTATCAAAATTGGGAAGAAGCCTTAGGCTCTTCCCCTTCTTATTATTTTACAACAATTTTTTCTTCCTTTACCCCAATTTTTGCTAGCTTATTCTTCTTCAAATTTCCTTCCAAAATCTCCTCTGCTAGTTTATCCTCTAGCACACTTTGAATAGTCCTTCTAAGAGGTCTCGCACCAAAATTCTTATCAATGCCTTTACTTGCAATTAATTCTTTCACTTCTGGCTCTAACTCAATCTTAATTTTTTGTATCGCCAATCTTTTGGTTACCTCTGAAAGCATAATATCAATAATTTGATTAATTTCCTCTTGGCTTAGCTTATGGAATACAATAATCTCATCAATACGATTAATAAATTCTGGTCTAAGTTCTCTCTTTAAAGTTTCCATGACTTCTTTCTTTGTTTCTTCGTATTCCTTTTTGCTATTTTCTTCCTCGGTATTTACTTGACTAAATCCTAACGATTTCTTATCTGTAATTAATCTAGCGCCAATATTTGAGGTCATAATAACAACGGTATTTTTAAAGTTTACGGTCCTTCCTTGGCTATCTGTTAAACGTCCATCTTCTAAAATTTGTAGCAACATATTCATAACGTCTGGATGGGCTTTTTCAATTTCATCAAATAGAATAACAGAATATGGCTTTCTTCTTATCTTTTCTGTTAATTGGCCTCCTTCCTCAAATCCTACATACCCTGGAGGTGAACCAATTAATTTAGAAACTGAGTGTGGCTCCATAAATTCAGACATATCCACTCTTATCATGGCATTTTCGTCCCCAAATAGACTTTCTGCTAACGCTTTGGATAACTCTGTTTTTCCCACACCGGTTGGACCTAAAAATAGAAACGAACCAATTGGTCTTTTAGGGTCTTTTAAACCAACTCTACCTCTTCGTATAGCTTTGCTAACTGCTTCTACTGCCTCATTTTGTCCAATCACTCTTTCGTGAAGATTTTTTTCCAAATTCTTTAATTTAACATTTTCATCTTCCGTAATTTTACTTGCTGGAATTCCTGTCCAATTACTAATAACTTCTGCTATGTTTTCTTCTGCAATATTGGTTACTTGTTTTGTATTTTTATTTTTCCATTTCTTTTGTTCTTTTTCATATTCCTCTTTTAATTCTTTTTCTTTATCTCTTAAGGCTGCTGCCTTTTCAAATTTTTGGGTCGCCACTGCTTCTTCTTTATCTTTTTTCATTTCTTCTATTTGTTCTTCTAATTCTTTTAAATTGTCTGGCTCTGTATAAGTTTTTAATTTAGCTCTGGAAGCTGCTTCATCAATTAGGTCAATTGCTTTGTCTGGCAAAAATCTGTCATTAATATAACGAACTGACATTGTCACTGCTGCCTCAATTGCCTCGTCTGTAATCTTTACCCCATGATGAGCCTCATATTTATCACGAATTCCTTTTAAGATTTTTATGGTGTCTTTTTCACTTGGCTCATTGACATTGACTGGACTAAATCTTCTTTCTAAAGCAGAGTCTTTCTCAATGTATTTTCGATACTCATTTAAAGTAGTCGCTCCTACTAATTGAATTTCTCCTCTTGCTAATAGTGGTTTTAAAATATTGGCTGCATCAATGGCTCCTTCTGCTGCACCTGCCCCAACAATGGTATGAATTTCGTCAATAAATAGAATAATATCTCCTGCTTTTTTCACTTCTGCTAACGCTTTTTTAATTCGTTCTTCAAAATCTCCTCTGTATTTTGCGCCAGCTACCATACCAGAAACATCCATTGTTACGACTCTTTTTTCCTTTAAAATTTCTGGTACATCTCCTGCTACTATTTTTTGAGCTAATCCCTCTACTACTGCTGTCTTTCCAACACCTGGCTCTCCCATTAAACAAGGATTATTTTTCGTTCTTCTTGATAAAATTTGAATGACCCTTTCGATTTCTTCCTTTCTTCCAATAATTGGGTCTAACTTGCCTTCTTCTGCTTTTTTGGTTAAGTCTTCTCCAAATTGATTTAAGGTTGTCGTTTGATTATAACTTCCCCCTTTTCTTTCTTTATTGTTACTCTTTTCTTCTCCTTGTAAGTCTTCTCCCTCGTTGATTACTTTTACAATTTCATTATATAATCTTGGGATATTAACATTTAATTCCAACAAAATTCTAGCAGCGATACAGTCTCCTTCTCTTAGAATTCCTATTAATAAATGTTCGGTTCCTATATAGTTATAGCCTAATTTTCGTGCTTCGATAAAAGCATTTTCAAAAACACGCTTGGTTCTAGGGGTAAATCCTAATGTTTCTACAATTGGCTCTTCTTGTCCAATTAATTCTACCATTTTATCCAAGATACTATCTGGTGTTACCTCTTGATTATTCAATACTTTAGAAGCAATGCCATTTCCTTCTTTTACTAGCCCATATAAAACGTGTTCTGTTCCAATGTAGTTATGTCCCAATTCAATGGCAGCTTCATTGGCTATTTCGATTGCCTTTTTGGCTCTGTTTGTAAATTTATAGGTCATTTCTAAATCACTCTCCTTTAATTTTGATTTTTTATGTTGATTATGGTATAATATAGGTATAGCTTATAGCTATGTGTAACTATTAATGGAGGCATTGCCTCTTAGCACTCATAGAGAGGAAAGAGTTTATGATTAAAAAATTTTTTTTAACGTTCTTAGTGTTACTAATTCTGTCTATTTTTTGTAGAACAGGATTATTGGTTGCCATAATGATAGCCACTCTATACGTATTTAAATTGTTACATCACTGACCCCCTCTCTATGGGGTCTTTTATTTTTCCTCCAAAATTTGTTTCACCAGCTCTGCCCTCTTAATATCCCTTTCTATTGCCTCATATTGTTCGCCAAAAAACTTTTGTAAACTAGCAGGCTTGCTATACAAATACAACTTCTGCACCTTTAAATCTGTCAACTCTTTAATAACTCCCATATCGGTTCCTAGCTTAATATTAGATAATAAGCTTCTCATTTCCTCTGAAGAAATTTTCTTGCAATACTTCAAAATCCCATAGCTTCTATAAATTAAATCCTCAAAAGTAATGTCATCTTTGGCTAAAATCTTTCTTGCTTGTCTTTCTTGTTTCATAATTTTTTCTACAATCACATTTAGATTTTGTATCATTTCTTTTTCGGTAATCCCTAACGTTTGTTGATTTGAAATCTGATACATATCCCCTGTACTTTCTGTATTTTCTCCATAAACGCCTCTAATGTTAATACCAAAATTATGAATGGCCATTAATACTTTTTTCGTATTTTTCGTTTTAGCTAATGCTGGCAAATGCACCATAACAGAAGCTCTTAGACCAGTCCCCACATTATTAGGACATGCCGTTAAATAACCATATTTCTTGCTAATTTCATATCCCAAAGTCTCCTCTATTTTTTGGTCTATCTCAATGGCTAAATTTAAGGTATTCTCTAAATCAAGTCCACAACTAAAAACTTGTATTTCTAAATGGTCTTCGTTCCCTATCATAATACAAATATTTTCTTCTTCATTTACTAACATGCTACCTGTTTCGTTCTTATTCAATACAAACTCTGGACTAATTAAGTTTTTCTCCACTAAACTCATTTTGGTAATATCATCCATATCTTTTAATTTAAAAAATTTTAATCCATAGCCAATGGTATATAGATTATCTTTTATCTTTTTCTCCAACGCTTCTATGTCTTCTTTTTTACTTAAATGAAAAGGAAAACCATGTACATTTCTTGCCAATCTAATTCTTGTACTTTTGGCTACATCTGAATTCTCTCTACTTTGCAAATACCAATTCATGTTATCCCTCCTTTTCCCCATTTTCCCCATTGGTTCCGGGTTTGTTTGGGGATGTTTGGAGAAATTTTCTTAATTTCATCTCTTATTTTGGCTGCTTCTTCATATTCTTCTTTTTTTATCGCTTGTTTTAATTTTTCTTGTAATTCCTCTAATTCACTTTCCCTTTTGTTATCTTCTTTCCCCTCTTTTTTATGACTTAATTTCTGTTCTATCTTGTTATCTAATATTTTCCCCACTCTTCCTACATGACGATTATCTCCCTGAATTCTTCTTATGATAGGGTCTAATCTTTCTTCAAACACTTCATAACAATTACCACAGCCTAATTTTCCACTATTGGCAATATCCTCAAAGGTATAACCACATTGATTGCATTTTAAAGTTTTTATTTCATTGAATAATGGCATGGTTATCAATTCTGGTGTTGCAAAATCTTCCATAAACTCTCCAAAAAAACTTGAAAAATCGATTGGCATACTAAAGTCCATTTGGTCAATGCCTAGTTTTTTGCTACACTCTTCACATAAATTTAATTCCTTTTTCCTTCCATTAATATTTTCTGAATATCTCACATTGGCTTCCCTTTTTCCACAATTATCACACAACATTTTTACTTCCTCCTTACTTTATTAACTTAAATTTAATAGCATATTTTTAAAAATTCTTGCTCTTACTTTATCTTTTTCTTCTTTGTCTAATTGCAAAACATTGTCACTCGTTGCTACCTTTAATAATTTTGCCTCTTTGGGCTCTATTATGTCATAGGTTAAAAAATCACTCAGCAATATATCTACTTCTTGAGAAGTAATTTCTCCTCCTATATTATTTATGATATGTAGATAATAGTCCGATTTTGTGTTATTTACTTTTTTGATGGTAATGTGACCACCTCCACCTCTTCTGCTTTCTACGTAATAGCCTTGTGATGGTTTAAATCTGGTGGCTATGACATAATTGATTTGTGATGGTACACAATTGAATTGCTCTGCAAGCTCATTTCTTTGTATTTCTATGCTATCTTCTTCGTCAAATAGTTCTTTGATGAATTCTTCTATGATATCTGATATTCTCACTTTTTTCGTCTCCCTTCTTTCTCTTCTATCCTTTTTTTGTTTTTGTCTTTGACTTTCTTTGACCTACAATATAATTATAATTCTTTTGCCTTTTTTTGCAAACTTATTTTTTGACTTTCTTTGACTTTTATTTCTCTTTCTTTTTCATTTTTCTAATCTTTTCTTGTTTTTCCTCTCTTTTTCTTTGCATTTTCTTACTTTTTGCTTGTTTTGTTTTTCTTTTCTGTTATTTCTTCTAATTTTTCTACTTTTTCTTTTTGTTCTGGCAATGATACCCAAGCAAAATAAGATGAGATGAATTCTCCATATTTTGTGGCATCTTCCCCTACTTCTGCTATTCCCTCTTCTACTTGCTGTTCTTTTTCTTGTTTTTTGTTTTTTTCCATAAAAATGCACACTCCTTTTTATTGTTATGTGCATCTTTTTTTATTTTATTCAATTGTTTTTTCCATTCATCGGATTTTTATTCTATTTTCTATATCTAAATCTATACTGTTCTACTACTCTTAGTTTTATGGCTTTAAATTTCAGTTTTACAATAACGTTGAACGAATCTGCCACTATGGCAGTAATTTCCTATTACACAAAGTTTTTTTTATAATTATCTTCCAAATTTTACATAAATCTATTTCTTTTTTCATATATATGTGATATAATAATAACAGTTGAATTAGAGGAGGAAATTAATATGTGGCAAATTTGGTTAATCATTGCAGGAATTTGTTTAATTGTTGAAATCATGACAGTCGGATTTTTAGTCTTTTGGTTTGCAATTGGAGCCTTACTTGCTATGATCACAAGTTTTTTTACCACTAACCTAATAATACAAACTTCTGTATTTATCATCTCTTCAACGATTCTAATTTTTGCTACTAAGCCATTGGTACAAAAATTTGTAAAAAACAAAAATGAAATCAAGACCAATGTCTATTCTACTGTTGGCAAAATCGGAATTGTAACCAAAAATATCGATTCCATTGAAGCTACTCGGACAAATCAAAGTCAATGGCGAAATTTGGTCTGCTATGGGATTAAACGACATAACAATTCGAGAAGGTACTGAAGTAGAAATCAAAGAAATAAAAGGTGTAAAAGCAATTGTTGCACCAATTGAAAAATAGTTTTTAATCTAAAAAAATATATTAAAGGAGGAAAAAATCATGTGGTTTTTATTAGTTTTACTTGTTATTATTTTAATAATAGCAGCAATGTCTATTAAAATCGTTAAACAATCTGAGGTTTATATCATTGAAAGGTTAGGTAAATTCTATAAAGTAGCTGACGCTGGTCTTACTATCATCATTCCATTTTTTGACCATGTAAGAAGTGTTGTTAGCTTAAAACAACAAACAATGGATGTCCCACCTCAAGGCGTTATTACAAAAGATAATGTTACAATTACAATTGATACCGTTGTATTCTACCAAATAACTGACCCTGCTAAAGCAGTGTATGAAATTCAAAGTTTAAAGAAAGGTATTGAATATTTAGCCATTACTACCATTCGTGATATTATTGGTAAAATGGACTTAGATGAAACTTTTAGTTCTAGAGATGGTATCAATAATCAATTACGTGTTGTTTTAGATGAAGCAACTGACAGATGGGGATGTAAAATTGACCGTGTAGAAATTAAAGATATTACCCCACCTGCTGATATTCGAGATGCTATGGAAAAAGAAATGAACGCAGAAAGAAATAAAAGAGCCTTAATTTTAGAGTCTGAAGCACAAAGACAATCTGCTATTACCATTGCAGAAGGTAAAAAACAAGCCGCTATCTTAGAAGCAGAAGCAGATAAAGAAGCTAGAATTCGAAGAGCTGCTGGTGAAGCGCAAGCAATTCGCGAAGTGGCTGATGCAAAGGCAAAAGAAATTCAAATGGTTTATGATGCTATGAAAAAAGCAAACCCAAATGAAACTCTAGTTCAATTAAAATCTTTAGAAGCTTTAGAGGAAGTAGCAAAAGGTGAGGCTAACAAAGTATTTATTCCTTTTGAAGCAACAAGTGCTTTAAGTTCTTTAGGTGCCTTAAAGGAAGTCGTAACTGATAAAAAAAGTTCTAAAAAATCAGATAAAGAATAATGTATAACTATTAAAGGATGTTAGTGTAAAATTAATGTAGGCAAAATAAAAAATGTCTACATTATTTTTTTT
>CANPHV010000072.1 GCA_947573965.1 uncultured Clostridium sp. | reverse complement strand
CACCTTTTGAGTGAGATGGTCCAGAAATTTCAACTTCTCTTTCAATATTAATAATACCATTTTTACCAGTATAAGTGTTAACCGTAATTTTTGCAGGCTTTCCGAAGGTGTAATCTCCAATGGACATAACAGTTAAGCCGTTTAATTCTCCAACTTCAAAACCAGAAGTATTAATCAAAAGAGCATTTTGTTTTATCATCTCTAAATATTTACTATCATATTTTTTCACTCTTTCAATTCGTTCCGTTAAAGCCTTATCGATAAATTGACTTGTCACTACTTTTGACTTAGAAAGCTTTGCCCAAGTACCAGCTTCTCCTACAACTTGTGTTAAAGCATCGAAACGAGTGGAAAGTTTGCTATGGCTTCCTGCTAATTTAGAAGCATATTCTACTAAACGAGCCATACCAGATTTATCAAGATGAGGCAAGTCTTCATGTTCGCAAAAACCATGAACGATTTGGGCTAATTTTTGTAAATTTTCAGAAGTAATGAAAGCGTCATCTTCAAATTCTACTTTAATTTTAAATAATTTCTTAAAGTCCGAATCCATTGTTAAAAGAGTCTGGTAAATGCTAGCACTTCCTATTAAGATAACCTTTAAATCCAATGGAATTGGTTCTGGTTTTAAAGAAATTAAAGCCATAGAAGAACGTTGCTCAGCAGCATTTTCAATGCTCAATTCTTTCACACGCAAAGCTTTTTTTAAAGCTTCGTAACAAATACCATTTGCTAAAAGGTCTTTTGCTTGAAAAATAATATAGCCACCATTTGCTTTTTGCATAAGTCCTGGTTTTAACATAGTATGGTCAGTCTTTAAAGCACCATAATAATTTTCATATTCTAAAGAACCAAAAATATTATGATAAGAATAGTTAGAGTCCATAATAACAGGGGCACCTTCATGCGTTGAATTATCAATAAATAAATTGACACGATAATTTAAACATGGGTCTGCTTTTTTGTTATTTGGTCCTTGTGGAGCAGGGGCTTGTTGCTTATTTTCATCTTCTTCTAAAAAGTAAGAAATATTTTTTAGAATATCTTGTTTTATGTCTGTTAAAAATTTATTGATTTTTTTATTTCTTTTATATTTCGATTTTAAGTAGTTAATATGCACATTAACGGTAAGTAAGGCTACATTAGACTGCCATTCGGAAATCTTTTTATCAGATTGACGTTCAATTTCTTTAATTTGACCAATTGCCTCCATAATTTGTTCTTGCACAAAGGCAGAATTTTGTTCATAAACTTGTTTTACAGAAGCATCTAATTTTTCAAATTCATCTTCTTCAATCGCTTTTCCATCTACCACAGGCATCATATAAATACCGTTTTGGGCAGCTTTTACTTGAAAATTATATTTAGAAGCATCTTGATTTAACTTTTCTAATAAAGTAGACCTTTTTACTTCGAATTCTTGCTTAATTAAAGCTTTTTCTTTTTCAAAATCGTCATTATTAAATGTCTTTTTGATATCTTTTCGAATTTCTTTAATAAAGCCATCCATTGATTCTTGAAATTCTTTTCCTTGCCCAGCCGTTAATTCGACGGCAATTGGCTCATTTGGATTTTCAAAATTATAGATATAACACCAATCAGAAGGTGTTTTTTTCTTAGGTGCAATTTTTTCTAGATAATTTTTTGTGTACATAGTTTTACCTACGCCACTTGGTCCTTCTAAATATAGGTTATATCCTTTTACATCGACTTGTAAACCAAATTCTAAAGCTTTGATACCACGGTCTTGGCCAATTCCAGATTGGATTGGTTCTAATTCTCCTGTGGTTTCAAATTTGAATATATTTGTATGACAAGTCATTTTTAAGTCGTTATAATTTAATTCGTTTTTGCTTTTCATTCGTTTCCTCCAATATTTTTTCTTGATTAGTATATCCAATTTAAAGTTATTTTATATTACTTATTGAAAAAAGTAAAGAGAATTAGGAGAAAAAATGCAAAATTTGACAAAGAGAAAAACTCGAAAAATGTCTAAATTTGCGATGAAAAGTAAAAAAATAGTCTAGTAAAAACAAAAGAGTTGTGTTATAATCAAACAAGATTTATATTAAATTAAAAAAGCTTTCTTAATTTAAAATTCTAAATAATTATTTCAAAATTATTGTTTCAAAAAATAAACCCAAACAAGAAAAGATAAAATTTTACCTAAAGGGTTGCTTTTGTGTTGCCTTTTTGGTAAAATGGAAAGGAAGGTTATATGCCACAAAAAATAAAAGAATTTTCGAGATTACCACTAAATAATGACTATGTGTTTAAGAGAGTATTTGCCTATCAAGGAAATGAGAACTTATTAAAGGACTTCTTAGAGGCAATATTAAATATTCAAATACAGAAGATAGAAGTACAAAATCCAGAATTACCAAAGAATTATAAGGAACAGAAAAAAGGAACACTTGATATTAAAGTACAACTTAATGAAAATACAATTATTGATGTTGAAATGCAATTAGAAAATGAAGAAAATATAGATAGCAGAAGCACAAGTTATTTAGGGAAATTAGTATCAAATCAATTACATACAGGGGATTTTTATACACAATTAAAAAAATCAATTGTAATATGTATTTTAAATTTTGAATTTTATAAAACAAATAATTATCACAACATAGCAAAAATGAAATTTGATAAAGCAACAAAAGAAACATACATAGATATGGGATATGAGGAAGAAGAGCAGATAGCTTCTTCTTACATTCAGATGCATTTTATTGAACTTCCCAAATTTATTAAGAAAAATCCAGAAGTTAGAACAAAATTAGAACAATGGTTATGGCTTCTGGCAGGTAAGGAGGATAAAATAGAAATGGCAGAAGAAAAGAACAAAGAAGTAAGAAAAGCAGTAAAAGTATTAAATCAAATGAGTATGGATCCAAAAGAAAGAGAAAGATGCGAGTCGATTGCATTAGCAGAATTTTTTAGAAGAGATGCAGAACGAATAAAATTTGAAAAAGGGATAAAAGAAGGCGAAAGAAAAAAACAAATTGAAATTGCAAAAGAGTTGTTAAAATTAGGAATAAAAATAGAAGACATTGAAAAAGCAACCAAACTAACAAAAGAAGAAATACAAAAATTATAAGCAAGAAAAAGTCACAAAAAAGTGGCTTTTTTCCATTTTAAAACAGGCGTATCTATTCATTCCGTAAGTATTAAAAGGAAAAAATAGGTAATGAATAGTAAGAAACAAAGCATCTTGTCCAAAAACAAGAAAAACTATTGCAAAAAAAAAGAATAAACGATATAATAAAAACGGTTATAAACTAGAATAAAACTAAAAGAGGAAGGATGTTAAAAATATGAACAAAACCAAAAGAAAAATATTTGAAACATCAATGAAATTATTTGCTGAGAAAGGATACGATGCTACCAGTATAGAGGAAATAACGGCAACCGTAGGCGTTGCGAAGGGAACTTTATATTATCATTTTTCGAGTAAAGAAGAAATCTTTAACTTTTTAGTAGAAGAAGGCATAAAACTTTTACAAAACAGTGTAGACATTAAAACTGCCAAATTTTCGAATTATATAGACAAAATAAAAGCCATCGTATTAATTCAAATAAAAATAGTAGTTAGGTATGAAAACTTAATTACCATTTTGCTTAGCCAATTTTGGGGAAACGAAGCAAGACACCAAAAATGTAGAAAACACATTTTAGAATATATTAAACAAATAGAAAATATAGTAAAAGAAGGAATGGAAGTAGGACAAATTAAAAAAGGAAATCCACAAGCTATTAGTTCAGAGATTTATGCTCTAATTTGTTCTAGTTTAGTCTATAAAACAAGAAGTGAAGAAGAATTAGACACCATGAAATTATTTAAAGAATTTGAAAATACAGTAATAGAAGGGTTGAAAGTAAAATGAGAGAGCCAATTCATAAAATGCCAAAATATCAAAATTTAAAAGAAATGCTTGAAAAATCAGGAGAAATCTATGGCGATAAGCCAGCATATATCTTTAAAACAGAAGAAGCAGGAAAATTCAGAGAAATTACACACAAAGAATTTAGAGAAGAAATTAATCAATTAGGAACAGCCCTAATTAATATGGGACTAAAAGACAAAAGAATTGCTGTCATATCTGAAAATCGATATGAATGGGGTGTAGCCTATATGGCAACAGTTGCAGGAACAGGTGTAGTAGTACCATTAGACAAAGCATTGCCAGGTAATGAAATTGAAAGCTTAATTTTACGTTCCGAAGTAGAAGCCATTTTCTATTCTAATAAATATGACCATATTATGAAAGAAATAAAAGAAAAAGGCAATTCTAAAATTAAGTTTTTCATCTCTATGGATTTAGAAGAACAAACCGATGGTATTTATGCGCAAAAAGAATTGGTAAACCAAGGGAAAAAATTAATTGAAGAAGGGAATACAGAATTTTTAGAGGCTAAGATTAACAACGAAGAAATGGGGATTATGCTATTTACTTCAGGAACAACTGCTATGTCAAAAGCAGTTGCTTTATCTCATAAAAATATATGTGCGAATTTATTTGACATTGCCTCTACCATTAAAGTGGATGAAAATGACGTATTTTTATCTTTTTTACCATTGCACCATACTTTTGAATGTACAACAGGATTTATCTACCCGATTTCAAAAGGTTGCAAGATTGCATTTTGTGAAGGTATTAGACATATAGCAGACAATATTAAAGAATATAGAATAACGGCTATGGTGTCAGTACCAATCCTTTTTGAAAATATGTATAAAAGAGTAATGAAAAATATCGAGAAAAAGGGAAAATTAGAAACGGTAAAAAAAGGAATAAAAATCAGTCAATTCTTATTAAAAATAGGAATTGATATTCGAAAAAAACTATTCCATGAAATCCATGATAATTTAGGTGGGAGATTGCGTCTGTTTGTAGCTGGTGGAGCAGCTTTAGACCCAGAAACAGAAAAAGGATTTAATGAATTAGGGGTAGCAACCTATCAAGGCTATGGTCTAACTGAAAGTTCTCCTGTAATTGCAGCAGAAGACGATAAATATAGAAGATTAGGTTCAATTGGAAAAGCATTTCCAAGTTTAGACGTAAAAATTGTAGAACCAAACGAAGAAGGAGTTGGAGAGTTAGTAGCCAAAGGTCCATCTATTATGATTGGTTATTACAACAATGAAGAAGCAACCCAAGAGACGATTGATGAAGAAGGCTGGTTACATACAGGCGATCTAGCAAGGATAGACAAAGATGGTTATATTTTTATTTCAGGAAGAAAGAAATTTGTGATTGTTCTAAAAAACGGAAAAAATATTTATCCAGAAGAATTAGAAACTTTACTCAATAAAATCGAAGGGATAAAAGAAAGTTTTGTGTATGGAAAACCAGAAGAAGATGGGGATTATAAAATTTGTAGTAAAATTGTATATGATGAAGAAATTGTACAAGAGGTATTTGGAACGGCAGAAGAAGAAAAATTAAAAGAATTGATTTGGCAAGAAGTTAAGAAAGTAAATAAAACTATGCCAGCCTATAAATACATTAGAGAGATTTCAATTACCAAGGAGGATTTAATCAAAACAACAACTCAAAAAATAAAACGATTTGAAGAAATTAAAACAGTACTAAACTAGGGAAGTGCTACGGACTAAAAGAAGTTATATTGTCGAAATAAAAAAGTTTTTGTAATATTACTGTAATATTCGTGTAACAAAAAATTAAAATAAAATTACAAAAAAATACTTGTAGTTTTTTTATTGTTACGGTATAATAATAAAAGAAAGAGATAAAAAGCAAGCATGCGTAAGATAAAAGGAGGTACTTTTGCAATGTCAAAATCAGGCATAGTAAATGTGAGAATGGTTATCACGGAAGAAAAAATGTTATCCAATATCGATAAAATACAAAAATTAATTAATCCAAAAAGTAAAAAGCAAATTGTTCAATTAGAAGATGATTCTTACTTCAAAGATTTAATTGAATCAATTAAAGCTTATTTAATAGAATATCCAAAGAAAAAGAATTTTCCACCAAGTGTGTACAAAGCAGCTTATGGCTTAGTAGAATTTGCAACCAATCAATTTGAGGAAAATACGAAAAAAATCGAAGAATTAATTAGACAAAGAGAACAAAATATTGCTCAAGCTGGACAATTAAAAGATTTATTAGAAGCATCAGAAGTAGAAAATAGACAAAAAGATTGGAAAGATAGAGTAAAGAAAGCAGAAGCGGTTTTCTCAGAAGATATGATTGAAACTTTAACCATTGTAGGAAAAGCAAAATGTGCAGAAGAGGAAGATTATCAAGATGCTGTTAAATTGTTAAATGCTAGAATTAATAATTTAGAAACGAACTTACATATTGAAATTGATATGGAAAGAATTGAAGACAGGTCTAAAGCATTAAGTTATATTGGAATTGAAATAGCAGATGCCTTAAAATCAATTCCTACACCAGTTGAAGAAACAGTAACAAACATAGTTGAAGAAGAGACGCAAGAAGCAACCAATGTAACAGAAGCAATTGAACAACAACAAGTACAATATACAGAAGAAACTACTTTTGAAGCAAAACCAAGTTTATGGGAAAGAATTAAGAATAGTAAATTTGTAAGAGCGGTTAAGGCGATTACTAAGATTAGAATTGTATTGGATTATTCAGATGCTCTTCCAGAAGGTAGAGGAGAAAATAATTAGAAACTAAAGAAGAAATTGATTTTAAGGTCAATTTCTCTTTTGTAAAATTAGAATAAGGCGATGAAGAAGTAAGGTATGGAATATATAGATATATTGGATGAAGAAGGGAATTTAACAGGAAAGATTGCGAACAGAGAAGAAGTTCATAAAAAAGGTTATTGGCATAGGGCTATTAATGTTTTTATGATTAATAAAGATAATCAATTATTAATACAAAAAAGAGCAGCAAATAAGAAAAAGCATCCTAATTTATGGGATTATTCTTGTGCAGGACACTTGAGTGCAGGAGATAGTAGTCTTTTTGGAGCAATGAGAGAGATAGAAGAAGAATTGGGTGTAAAGATAAATGAAAAAAATATGAAGTTAATAGATACTTTATTAAAATCATATAGTCCAAAGCCAGATTTTTTTGAAAATGAGTTCCAAGATATTTATTTATGTTTAGAAGATATTGTGCTAGAAGATATAGCATTACAAGTAGAAGAAGTAGCAGAAGTAAAATATATGAATTTTGAGGATTACAAACAAAGAATTCTGGAAGAAGATAAGGATTTTGTAAATCGAAAGAAAACACATTTACAGGTTTTAGAAAAAATAGAAAAAATTATAAAAGAAAGATAAGAAAGTAATTCCCTTATTAGAAAGTGGTTTCTAGTAAGGGATATTTATATTGCCAATTTTGCATAAAAAAGGGGCTTGAGCGCAAGCCCCCAAAAAAATTATTTGATTTTACGCCTATAATGCCACTTATGGTGACACTTGTGACACTCGACAGTATAGATTGAGTGGTTTTTTTGAGTTTTTTTCTCAACTACATTGCCAATCTGGTTGCAGCGCTTACATTGTAATCTCCGCATAGTATCCTCCTTCTAAAGAAATATTTATTTGTCAACAAAAATATTATCCTGAATCCGTGAATTGATTGACTGTAAGGAAGTTGAAAGTATAGA
>CANPHV010000071.1 GCA_947573965.1 uncultured Clostridium sp. | reverse complement strand
CAACTCACATTGTATTGGATTATCTATGTTTTTTCAATATCTAATTACAAAAAAATAATGTAGACATTTTTTATTTTGCCTACATTAATTTTACACTAACCTCTGTTTAAAAAAATAAAAATTGGAAACACTTAAAAGAGAGGTGAAAGAATTGAAGAGAAAAAAGAAAACAAATAATCCTAAAAAAGTAATTGCAATAGCTTTTTTTATGATTTTGGTTTGGATTTTTGCATTTTATTTGTATGTTACATATAATAAAATCGAAATAAATAATAGCAATTATGAAGCAAGTAAAGTATTATCCACACCGAGCACCCAAACTGTGGAAACAGTAGAAGCGGATAGCAAAAAAGTGGCAGATGTAATTGAGGAAACGACAAAAAAAGTAGTAGGAATTTCTAAACTAAAAAATGCAGGAAATAGTATTTTATCAAAAAGCACAGAAAGTGAACTGGGTTTAGGAACAGGGATGATTATAACAGAGAATGGCTATATTTTAAGCAATGAACACGTAACTGGTGAAAAATATAGTAAATGCTATGTTACATTAGAAAACGGAAATACCTATGATGGAACTGTGGTTTGGAGCGATTCTGATTTAGACTTATCGATTACTAAAATAAATGCTAAAAATTTAGAATATGTTACCTTAGGAGATTCAAGCCAAATTCGAGTAGGAGAAACTGTATATGCTATCGGAAATCCTATCGGATTTGAGTTTAGAAGAACCGTAACTTCAGGGATTATTAGTGCTAAAAATAGAACGATTAAAATTGAAGAAACGGACAAGTCTTCTTATATGACAGATTTAATTCAAACCGATGCAACGATTAATCCAGGAAATAGTGGTGGTCCTTTGATTTATCCGAATGGAGAGGTTTTGGGAATTAATACCGTTAAAATTTCATCAGCAGAAGGGATTGGTTTTGCTGTTCCCATTAATATTATTAAGCCAATAATAGAAAGTTTTAAGTCAATAGAGGAATTTGAAGAGGCGACAATTGGAATCTATGCTTATGATAAAGAGGTAATACCTTATTTAAATGGTGGTTCTAATGCTAACTTTAATAAAGGAATTTATGTGGCTCAAATTACGAAAAAAGGGCCAGCAGATGGCTCTGAATTAAAAGAAGGGGATATTATTACGAGTATTGATAATGTGACATTAAATACGATGAATGATTTAAGACAATATATTTATACAAAGAAACCGAAAGATGAGGTGATTCTTAAGGTTACAAGGGGGAAAATTAACAAGGAGATAAAATTGACGTTAGGGAAAAAATAAGGAAGACCGCCGGCTGTATAACATTCCGGCGGTCAAGTTATTCCGTCAAATTATCTTCCATAAAATCAAACTTTCTTTCATAATCTTTGGTATCTTTATTAGACATATAAACTTCACTACGATTTTTTTGCAAAAATTCGATTATATGATAAACGTCAATCCAAATTTCATTTGGACTATCGACTTGTGATTCATCAAAAATTAACTGCATACCAAAATGTAAATGGGGCACATTGATATTATTTACATTTTCTTTGGTGCTATAACCAGTCATACCAAGATAGCCGATAACGTCTCCTGCTTTTACAGTCATCCCTTCTTCTAGGCCTTCTGCATAAGGATGATTTTTTCTTAAATGCGCATAGTAATAATAGCGTTTGGTATCAAAACTTCGAATGCCAATACGCCAACCACCATATTGGTTCCAACCAATGTTTTCAATGATGCCCGATTCTATGGCAATAATAGGGGTTCCAATACTTCCCATTAAATCATTTCCTAGATGTGTTCTTTTAAAACCATAGGACCTAGCATTTCCAAAATCGTCGTAATGGCTAAAAGAATAGTTTTTTGCAATTGGGAGAAAGGCTTTTAAACCATATTTTTCTTGATAAGATTTAGAACCGTCTTCGTTGGGAGTTTCGATAGAATAATTACCAATAAAGTTACCTAAAATGGCAGAGTAACTTTCAAAATAATAATCATAAAATTTCATGTTTTGCGTTAGGTCTTCTATGGTCTGTCCGTTTTTTAGTTCTTCCGTTAAAGTGTTTAAGTCTTTGGGTTTGAAATTTTTAAAATTACCTCCATTTTTACAAGCTAAGTAGGCTAATAATTCAATCCAATTATAAACGATTTCTTCGTTTTTGTTATGAGAATTAATGTCTAATTTAGCTGTTAAATTTAAAGCTTCAGAAGTAACATTGAAATCAACCCATTTAATAAAATCCTTTTTTTCTTCTTCTTTGCTATTGTCTTCATTGGCAAAAGAATAGAAGATAAGAATACTAGAAAGCAAGACAAGGATAAGGACGGAGAAGATAATTAGTTTTTTATTTATTTTTAATGATTTTATGAACAAAAAAATCACCTCATATAATCATATGGGGTGGAAAGAATAATATGATATTCTTTTACGTTTGTTAAATTTTTAATAAACCGCGGATGGCATCATACAAAAAGGGTTTGTATTCTGCAATCGGTAAAGGATTTTTATACAAGATAGAGTCAAAGCAAGTAGAACTAACTAATTCAATAATCATAAATAAAGTTACTTTTGGATTTTCTAAAGTAATATGATTTTCTTCTACTCCTTTTAAAAATAAGGTATATAAACCATCTTCCTTGCTTTCTGGTCTATCGTAAATCTTAATAATGGTTTCATTATAAACTCCCCAAGATAAATTCTTAGAGATAAATTTTAGAAGAAGCGGATTTTTAGCCAATTCATCAATGACATAGTCAATGATAAAAATAATTTGGTCAGAAAAATCTTGTATCTTCTTTTTTCTCATTTTTGTTAAGGCTTCCGTAAATAATTTTTCAGATTTTTTAGTAATTAATACATCTCGAATTTCGTATTTATCTTTGAAATACAAATAAAAAGTACCTTTTGCTACTTTGGCATTGTCTACAATTTCTTGGATAGAGGTGCTTTTAATGCCTTTTTCTGTAAATAAATGAAAGGCAGTCTCTAATAATCTATTTTCTTTTTCATTTTTTTGTTCCATAATTCCCATATAATCACCTTTATTATTATGACATAAAAAAGAAAAATTAGCAATAAAAATAAAAAAGTATTGACCAATGGTCAAAAAAGTAATATAATAGACAAAGTGACCAATAGTCATTTTTAAAAGAAAGGAGTGTTAGCATGTTTCAACTTAAATTTGGAAGGTTTGTGTGCCAACATAAGAAAGTTATATTGGGGTTAGCCTTCTTACTGTTAATACCAGCTATAATAGGGATGAAAGCGACTAGAATTAATTACGACATTTTGGTGTATTTACCAGAAGATATTGAAACCATACAAGGAGAAAAAATCTTGTCAGAAGATTTCAATATGGGAGCCTTTTCTATGGTAGTCGTAGAAGATATGAAAACAAAAGACATTGAAAAGTTAGAAGATAAAATCAAAGAAATTGATAATGTAGAAAAAGTAATGGGGATAGCAGACATAGTAGGAACAAGTATTCCTATCCAAATGATACCAGATGAAATAAAAGATAAAATTTACAAAGAAGGAGATACCGTTTTAATGGTTACCTTTAAAGATAGTATTTCGTCTGATACTACGATGGAAACCATTGAAACCCTAAGAGAAATAACAAACGAGCAATGTAAAATTAGTGGAATGTCTGCTACGATATTAGATACAAGAGATTTATCGAATGCAGAGATTACTATCTATGTCATCATAGCAGTTATATTATGTATTATTGTTTTACAAGTAGCACTTGATTCTTATGTGGCACCAATATTTTTGTTATTAAATATTGGGATAGCTATTTTGTACAATATGGGAAGTAATATATTTTTAGGACAAATTTCTTATATTACCAAAGCAATTAGCAGTGTGCTTCAATTGGGGGTAACAATGGATTTTGCTATCTTTTTGTATCATAGTTATCAAGCAGAACAAAAAAGAAATCCAAAGAAAGAAGAGGCGATGTCCCATGCCATTGCTAAAACCATGGGGTCAGTAGTGGGAAGTTCTTTAACCACAATAGCAGGATTTTTAGCTTTGTGTAGTATGAATTTGTCTTTAGGAAAAGACATTGGAATTGTAATGGCAAAAGGTGTGCTATTAGGCGTTGTCTGTGTTATAACAGTATTACCAGCTATGGTACTAACTTTTGATGGCTGGATAGAAAAAACAAGACATAAAGAGATTATGCCGAAATTTACAGGTATTCAAAAGTTTACAATGAAGCATTATAAGGTAATTATTATTTTGTTTTTAATTATTTTACCAATTGCTTTTTATGGATATCGACATACAGAGGTTTATTATAATTTGGATAAATCCTTACCAGATACTTTAAAAAGTGTAGAGGCAAATCAAACGTTAAAGGATAAGTTTAATGTGGTTTCAGCAGAGGTTTTATTAGTAAATAGAGAAATACCAAACTATCAAGTAAAAGAAATGTTACAAAAAATAGAAGAATTAGAAGGAATTGAATGGACATTAGGATATCCTAAATTAGCAGAAGCGTTGCCGGATAGTATGTTACCAGATAATGTTAAGAGCATATTTGAAAATGATGAATACCAGATGATAATTATTAATTCAAGTTATGAAATGGCAACTGATGAATTAAATGAGCAAATTACAAAAATAAATGAAATTGTTAAAAACTATGATGAAAAAGCGATTTTAGCAGGGGAAGGACCATTGATGAAAGATTTAGTAGAAATTAGTGACCATGATTTTAACAGTGTTAATGTGGTTTCTATTGGTATTATTTTTGTGATAATGATAGTGGTGCTCAAGTCTATTTCTTTACCAATTATATTAATTACGGTGATTGAATTTGCTATTTTTATCAATATGGGAATTCCGTTTTATACCAATACAACTTTGCCATTTGTGGCATCCATTGTAATTGGGACTATACAATTAGGAGCTACCATTGATTATGCGATTTTAATTACGACTAAATATAAGCAATATAGGGCAGAAGGAAAAGAGAAAAAAGAAGCAGTAGGAGAAGCTTTGAAAGAGTCAATTGGTTCGATTGTTGTTAGTGGATTATGCTTTTTTGGAGCAACGTTTGGTGTAGGAGCATATTCAAAAATAGAGATGATTGGTTCGCTCTGTAGCTTGATGGCAAGAGGGGCTATTGTTAGTATGGTTGTTGTAATTGCTGTATTACCATCATTCTTAATTGTATTTGATAAAAAAAGAAAAGGAGAGAGGAAATATGAATGTTAAATTAAAGAGAAAAGTAATTTCAGGTGCGTTATTGTGTACAATGTGTGCTTATAGTATGCCAGTTTTTGCCTTTAGTAAGGAGGAAACGGTATATACAAAATTGGATAAAGACGGAAAGAATTATTCAACTATTGTTAGTACTCATTTGAAAAATGAAGAAGAAACGGAATGGATAAAGGATATGACAGATTTGTTCAACATTGAAAATACAAAAGGAGAAGAGGGATTTAAACAAGAAGGAAATTCTTTGATTTGGAAAGCGGATAAGAAAGATATATATTATCAAGGAGAAAGTCAAAAAGAGTTACCAATTGCTTGCTGTGTAACGTATGAATTGGATGGAAAAGAGTTATCCGTAGAAGAAATAGTAGGAAAGACGGGAAAGGTAAAAGTTACTATTCATTATACGAACAAAGAGGAACATATAGTTACAATTAATGGAAAAGAACAAAAATTATATACCCCGTTTGTAGCAGTGGCAGGTACGGTAATACCAAATGATAAAAATAAAAACATAGAAATTTCAAATGGTAAGGTTATTAATGATGGAAGCAAAACTTTGGTGATGGGAGTTTCTATGCCAGGTTTACAAGAAAGTTTAAATATTAGCAACGAGGAGATAACAATACCAGATGATATTGAAATATCAATGGAAGCAACTGATTTTGAGTTAGGAAATATTGTTACATTTGTGACACCTAAAGTTTTAGAAGAGGATGATTTGAAGTTTTTAGATAAATTAGAAGAAGTTTATCAACAAGTAGATACGGTAGAAACAGCAAGTAATCAAATAGAAGAGGGAAGTACAGCATTAGCAAGTGGAAGTGCAGAATTGTTTTTGGGAAGTAAAAAGTTAAATGAAGGAAGCCAAGTTGCTTATCAAGGAGCAAAACAAATGAGGGAAGAAGTAGAAAAAGCTACGAAGCAATTGGTAAATGACAAGAAAGAGGTATTGGATGATGCGACGTTAAGTCAAATTGGAGAACAGGCAAAACAGAGTGCAGTTTTAAATGACACACAAAAACAGGCAATAGGAAATAAAGCACAAGCACAAGCAATTCAGATGATACAAGAACAAAAGACAATAATTGGTCAGGAAGCAGCAAATCAAGTAGGGACTTTGTTGCTAACGGCAGAGCAAAAACAAAAAATAGAAGCGAGTGTAAAGGGAGGATTAGAAGCCAATAGTAATTATCAAGCTTTGCCAGTAAATCAGCAAGAAATGATTTTACAGTTTTCTAAGAGTTCTGCTATAATGGCAGCAGAAGAAACAGCAAGAGAGACAGCTAAACAAGTGGCTAATATGACAGCTCAAAATGTGGCTGTAAAGGTGGCTGGAGAAGTTGCTAATAGTACAGCGCAAACTGTAGCTGGGGAAGTTTCAACACAAGTTGCACAGATAACAGCGATGACAACAGCTAAGCAAGTAGCAAATCAAGTGAAAACACAAGCACAAAATCAAGTGGTTTCTCAAATGAATACTTTGGGAGATGGTTTAAGCCAATTGACAAATGGATTAGGTGATTTGAAAAATGGTACGAATTCGTTACAACAGGGAGCGAGTGAATTACAAGTGGGTGCCAATACTTTGGAAGAAGGGGTTGAGAAGTTTAACAAAGAGGCGATTGAAAAGATTTGCGATTATATGAATGGCGATGTGAGAGAGGTCCATGAGAGAGTTGAAAAGTTGATAGAGTTGTCAAAGGATTATAATCATTTTACGATGCTCAATGGTGAGTGTGATGGTGAGGTTAAGTTTGTTATGATTATAGATGCGATTAAAAGAGCTCAGGTAGAACAGGAAAATAAGGAGGATACGGCTTTTTTGAACGAAAAGAGGGAGAAGGAAAAAGAATCCACGAGATAAGTGGATTCTTTTTGACAAATCATGGTGTGCCCGGAGGGATTCGAACCCCCGATCTCGAAGTTCGTAGCCTCGCATTCTATCCAGCTAAACTACGGGCACATGATTTAATCTTATATTATTATAACTGCTAATAATTGATTTTTCAAGTGAAATTGAAAAAAAGTTTAAAAAATTTTGAAAAAATCTTGCAAATGCATTTGAAATATGTTATGATATATAAGTCTTAATTAGTAAAGATATATATCGAGGCGTAGCGCAGTTGGTAGCGCGCGTGGTTTGGGACCATGAGGTCGCAGGTTCGATCCCTGTCGCCTCGACCAAAAAAGTACTGAAAACAGCAGTTTTCAGTACTTTTTGTTGGATAATGAAAACTCCACGTTTTACGTGGGGTTCTAAAAGCTTCTAGCTATGAGTAAAATAGTTTAGCACACAGTGCTTGGAATTGCAATATCATATAGTATTTGCACCAAAATATAGAAGAATGTCAATATATGGGAAAATAAGAAAAGATATAGGAGTAATAATAAGGCGATTATGTGAGCAAAAGGGAATAG
>CANPHV010000070.1 GCA_947573965.1 uncultured Clostridium sp. | reverse complement strand
TAGCTAGAAGCTTTTAGAACCCCACGTAAAACGTGGGGTTTTCATTATCCAATAATACGAAAAAAGTTGTGAGGTAAAAGTCACAACTTTTTTCTTGCTTTATTTTTCTTAATATAGTATGATAAAGGAAATCCAAAAAAGAAAGAAGGGTTAACGTGAAAATTTTAGCCGTAGGAGACTTAGTCGGAAATAGTGGAATGAAAGAATTAAAAAAGCAATTAGAAGAAATAAAAAGGGAAGAAACCATTGACTTTGTGATTGTAAATGCAGAAAATGTAGCAGAAGGCATGGGAATTACCAAAAAAAACTTTGAAGATATTCTTAGCCTAAAAGTAGACGTTATCACAATGGGAAATCATACTTGGGGAAAAAAAGATATCTTCCAATTTATTGACCATCCAAAATTAATCAGACCAGCCAATTATCCCAAAGGAGTAGTAGGAAAAGGATACAATATCTATACTTGCCAAGACAAAAAAATAGCAGTCATTAACTTAATTGGTAGGGTAGATATCAACGTACTTTCTGAAAATCCTTTTATCAGAGTAAAAGAAATCATAGAAAAAATAAAAGACAAAGTAGATATGATTTTCGTAGACTTTCATGCAGAAGCAACAGCAGAAAAAATAGCGATGGGATACTTTTTAGATGGAAAGGTAACAGCTGTTTTTGGAACTCATACGCATGTACAAACTGCAGATGAAAAGATTTTGCCAAAAGGAACTGGTTATATTACAGATATCGGCATGACAGGACCTAAATATTCTGTTATAGGAATGGATATAGAGGCTTCTTTAAAAAGATTTGAAACAACCTTGCCAGAAAGATATAAAATTGCAAGTGGAGAATGCATTTTCAATGGTGTAATTTTTGAAATAGATGATACAAATAATCAGGTAAAAAGTATGAAAAGGTTATACCAATAGAATGTTTGTCGAATAATGTTGAAAAGATAATAATTTTGCGATGAAAACTAAGAAAAAATTCCCAAAAAGACTTTACAAACATTTCCATATATTGTAAAATGACTATCGTAAAAGTTGCAACAAAAATAAAAATTATAGGAGGCAAAAGAAAAATGGAAGTTTTAAAAATTTCATCCAAATCAAATCCTAATTCAGTAGCAGGAGCAATCGCTGGATTAGTAAAAGAATCAAACAAAGCAGAAATGCAAGCAATCGGAGCAGGAGCATTAAATCAAGCAGTAAAGGCAGTGGCAATCGCAAGAGGATTTGTTGCACCAGCAGGCGTAGACTTAGTTTGCATACCAGCATTTGCAGAGGTAGAAGTTGAAGGAGAAGACAGAACTGGTATCAAGTTAATTGTAGAATCAAGAGTTTAGAAATAAATAAAGGGGCGATTGGAGAAATTTTCAATGGCTCCTTTTTGCTCGATGGGAAAATTAGAAAAATTGTTCTAAAAGCCTTGAAAAAACTTCCAATTTAAGGTATGATAGCAAAAGAATAGAGGTGTAGTATGAAATCAAATTGGATAAAATACGTATTCATTATTTTTATCATTGTAATCTTAATATTTGCGGTTTTTAAAATCAAACAAGACGAACAAGAAAAACAACAAGAATTAGAGTATGTAAGTAGTCAACAAGAAAAAATCACAGAACTAACGCTAGGAATTGCAGAATTAGACACCATGAATCCCATTCTTAGTAAAAATAAAAACGTACAAGACATCACAAGATTGATTTATGAGCCATTAGTAACACTAACAGCAGATTATAAGGCAGAACCAGCATTAGCAACCGAGTGGGCGAAACAAAGTGATAACTCTTATTTAATCAAACTAAGAGAAAATGCAAAATGGACAGAAGGACAACGTTTTACAGCCGAAGATGTTAAGTTTACGCTTGACCGTTTAAAAGAAATCCAATCTATCTATTCCTACAATGTGCAATATGTAACAGGAGTTGAGATTGTAGACGATTACACGGTAAAAATCAATTTAGATAGAGAAGTTCCTTTTTTTGAATATCAATTAACCTTTCCCATTTTATCAAAAGACTACTATGAAAACGAAGATTTTGTAAATAGCGAGAAAAATTCTTCGCCAGTAGGAACTGGAAAATATAAAATAGCAGAAGTAGAGCCATCTTATATTATATTACAAAAAAATGATAGTTGGTGGAATAGGCAAACCAATTTAAGCTTAGAGAAAATTACTGTTAATTTATATTCTTCCATTGGAGAATTATATAACAGTTTCAAAATAGGAAATATTGACTTAGTGGCAACTACAAATGATAATTTGCAAGAATACATTGGAACTATTGGATACAGTTCGAAAGAATTAAAAGGAAGAGAACATACCTTTCTAGCTTTCAATATGCAAAATAATTTCTTAGCAAGACCTGAAATAAGAAAGGCAATATCTTATTCCATTGACAAAGAAAATATTGTTTCTAGCATCTTCAATAGTAAATGCTTTACCAGTAGTTTTCCGTTAGACTATGGAAGTTGGTTAGCACAGGGGCAAGATGCAAGCAGTGGTTATAACTTAGAACAAGCTAAACAAGTACTAAGTGACAGTGGATGGGCTTTGCGTTCAGGTACTTGGCAAAAGACAGAAAATTATCGAACCCAAAGGCTAGTCTTTAACCTTTTAGTAAGAGCAAGTGATAGTGCCAAAGTGACAGTTGCAACCAATCTTAAGCAGCAACTAGAAACACAAGGCATTACCATTAATATTGTACAAGCATCTGACGACCAATACAACAAGAGTATCAATAGTAAAAATTATGATATAGCACTATGCAGTATGACACTTTCGCTAACGCCAAATCTTACTACCTATTTTGGAGAAGGAAATATTGCGGGTTATGTTAGCGAAGAAGTAACAAATATTATGAATGAAGTAAAAAACACAACCGATGAAACTATTTTAAAGGAAAAATATGCAAGATTAGCTGAAATTTATAAGACAGATATTCCCTATATAAGTTTATATAATAACAAATATACCGTTGCTTACAATTCTGGTTTAGTGGGAGAAATCACACCAAATTGGTTTTATCAATTCTATGGAATAGAAGGTTGGTATAAATAAAATAAAAAAATAGAAAAAAGGTATTGACAAAACATATTTTTGGTATATAATAGAAACATCAAACAAAAGTTCAAAAAATAAGGAGGAAAATTTATGGGAGAAAATACAGAAAAAAAGAAAGCATTAGAAATGGCAATGAGCCAAATAGAAAAACAATTTGGTAAAGGGTCAGTTATGAAATTACGGAGAATTCAAAGCAATGGAAATAGAAGCGATACCAACGGGAGCCTTAAGTCTTGATATTGCATTAGGAATTGGCGGTGTTCCAAGAGGTAGAATTATAGAGGTTTATGGACCAGAATCTTCTGGAAAAACGACGTTAGCATTACATGTTGTAGCAGAAGCACAAAAAATGGGAGGAGAAGCAGCTTTTATTGATGCAGAGCATGCTTTAGACCCTGTTTATGCAAAAAAATTAGGCGTTGATATTGATAATTTAATCGTTTCTCAACCAGATACAGGAGAACAAGCCTTAGAAATTACAGAAAGCCTAGTAAGAAGTGGAGCCTTAGACGTTATCGTTGTTGACTCTGTGGCAGCTTTAGTACCAAAAGCAGAAATTGATGGTGACATGGGAGATTCTCATATGGGATTACAAGCGAGACTTATGTCACAAGCATTAAGAAAACTAGCTGGAGCCTTAAACAAAACCAAAACCGTTTTAATCTTTATTAACCAATTAAGAGAAAAAATAGGGGTTATGTTTGGAAATCCAGAAACCACAACAGGTGGTAGAGCTTTAAAATTCTATGCATCTGTTAGAATGGATATCAGAAAGATAGAAAATATCAAGCAAGATGGAGAATTCAAAGGAAGCCGTGTGCGTGTTAAAGTGGTAAAAAATAAAGTAGCACCACCTTTTAGAGAAGCAGAATTTGATGTAGTTTATGGCGAAGGTATTTCAAAAGCTGGTAATATTTTAGATATGGCAGTTAACTTAGATATTATAGAAAAAGCAGGTTCTTGGTTCAGTTATAATGGGGAAAGAATTGGACAAGGTAGAGAAAATGTGAAAAAATATCTAAAAGAAAATCCAGATATCTTAGAAGAAGTAGAGACAAAAGTAAGAGATGATTTTGCCAAAGCTTTTGAACAAAGTCTTGGTGAGGAATTACCAAATACAGAAGATGACGAAGAAGAATAAAATAATCAAATTAATAAATATTTTCCACGCAAGGTGGAGCTTATGTATATGAAATAGCAGGAGAAAATCTCTTGCTATTTTAAAACATTTGTAGTAAAATGAGAAAAAAGAAAGGAAATGTAAATGTACACAATAGAAGAATTCGATAAAGAAAAAACAAAAGTACTAAAATACATAATCTATAAAAAAAGAACAGAGCAAGAAATACGAAAGAAATTCAATAATAGCATAGACGAAAACATATTAGAAGATATCATAGCTTATTTGAAAGAAGCTCAATATATCAATGACAACGAATATATTGAAAAAACAATTCACAATTTCACAATATTAAAAAACTTATCCATAAAAGAATTACAACATAAATTATTAGCCAAAGGTTTAAATAGAAATGATATCGAAGATTATTTTTATGAAAATCGTGAAGAACTAGAAGAATATGAAATAAAATCAGCTAACAACATTTTAAGCAAAAAACTCATGTCAATGGAGCCACAAGAAATAAAACAATATCTCGTAAAAAAGGGGTATAAAATGGAAAACATACAAAAAGCAATGGAGGAAGAATAATGCAAACCTTTAATTATCATTCACATACTTATCGTTGTGGTCATGCAGATTTAGATATGCTAGATGAGGACTATGTAAAAGAATATCTAGAAAAAGGCTTCCAACAAATAGCTTTTACAGACCACTGTCCAGAAAAAAATGAAATTGATAAAGCACCACAAGTAAGGATGCCTTACAGTCAAAAAGAAGAGTATCTAACTAGCATTAAGAAATTAAAAGAAAAATATGCTGGGCAAATAGAAATAAAAACAGGCTATGAAGTAGAATATTTGCCAGGAGAAGAAGAAAACATTCGAGAATTAAAAGACGAAACTGATATCTTAGTGTTAGGACAACACTTTATTTATAAAGATAGAGAAACATTAGAAATAGTAAGAACAGACGACTTTACAACCGAAGAATTGCTAGAATATGCTAATTATATAGAAAAAGCAATGGAATTAGGAATTCCTGATATTGTTGCTCATCCAGACTTTTTTATGAGAAAAAGGAAAAACTGTTTTGGAGAAGCAGAAGAAAGAGTAGCCCATAAAATTTGTAAGGCAGCCCAAAAGTATCAAATACCATTAGAAATCAATTTGAATAATATATTTAAGCATACATATTATACCGATGAGAAATTAAACAAAGACACCATCGAGGAGCAAAAGAAAAAATTAAAAGAAGTAGAATATCCTTGCCAGCACTTTTGGAAAATTGCTACCCAATATGACATAAAAGTCTTATATGGAATTGATGTTCATCATAGAGGACAAATACTACGATGGAATGAACTAGTAGAATTAGCAAAGGAAGTATTAGGAGAAGAAATCATCGAAAAACTAAATTTTATAGAAAGTTAAATTGGCAAACTAGAAAGGAACAACGAAGGAGAAAGAAAAAATGGCAGTACTAACCTTAGAAACCAAAAAATATGCAATAAAAATAGACAATTTTGAAGGCCCTTTAGACTTATTGTGTCACTTAATAGACAAAAATCAAATGAATATTTATGATATTCATTTAAGTGAAATAACAGACCAATATATTGACTATTTAAAAGAGCAAGAAAAATTAAATTTAGAAATTGCAAGTGAGTTTTTAGTCATGGCATCTACCTTATTATACTTAAAATCTAAAAACTTACTACCAAAACAAGAAAATGAAGAAGAGGAAGTTACAGAAGAAGAATTAATTCGTAGAATTATTGAATATAAGAAATTCAAAGAGATTAGTAAAGTTTTGAAAAATAACTATCTTGATTTTTCAAGAAGATATTTCAAAGGGCAAGAAGAAATTACTTTGCCAAAACAAAAATTAGAAAAAGATTATCAACCTACGTTAATACCAGAAATCTATAAAAAATTAGTAGAAAGAAATAGTGTGAAGTTAAATCAAAATGCGAAAAACATTGAAAAAATTGCAATAACAGACAATTATACAGTAGCTAGCAAAGTAAAAGAAATGTTCAAAGTACTTGTCAAACAAAAACGTTTTATCTTCAACAAACTATTTTCGATTAAACAACACAATCGACAAGAAGTTGTCACTGCTTTTTCTGGTTTGTTAGAATTATCAAGAAGAAGCAAAGTAGAAACAACACAAGAAGAATTGTTTGGTGACATTACCGTAGAAAAATCAAAGAAAATAAGTTAAAATACGTTTAAAAAAGAAAAAAATGGAAAAACTAATAGAAACTTTAAAAGGGAGGAGTTTCGATTGGTTTTTCTTTTTATTTTTTTAGTGCTAATCTTATTTATAATAGTACTTCTTTTATCCAAAGTACAAATAAAAATTAATAATTTTAAGTTTCATTCGCAAACAAAAAGACATATCAATGAAGATTATGAAGTTATAATTCAATTGTGCTTTTTTAAGGTACGAATTACAAAAGCCAAATTGGAAAAAATAAGGTTAAAAGAAAAAGTAGAAAAGATTAATTTTTCAGCTTTGGAAAAACTACCTTCCTTACAAAAAGAAATAATAAGAGAAATAAAAAAGTTAGACATTGGCATCAAAAAGTTCGAATTATATGTGGAACTCGGAACAGAAAGTGCAAGCTTAACTTCTATTCTTGTTCCAGCTATTAGCACAGTTATTGCTATTTTATTAAAAAGAAAAATGAAGAGATTTGAAAATCAAACTTTTCAAATTCATCCCGTTTACTTAAATCAAAATTTGGTAAAGATAGATTTTTCAGGTATATTTGAAATCAAAATGAGCCATATTATAGATATCATATATCATTTGATAAAAAGTGAGAAAAAAGGAGTGAAGGAATATGAGCGAGCATCCAATAGAGGGGCTTATGATTACAGCTATGAATAGTATTCAAGATATGATTGACGTTAATACAATTATAGGGGAACCAATTGAAACTTCTAATAATATTGTTATTATTCCAATATCAAAAGTATCATTTGGGTTTGCAGCAGGAGGAAGTGAATTTAAAGGGGAAACGATAGATGAATATACGAAAAGAGATAAAGAAGAAGCAATTCAATATCGCTTGCCATTTGGTGGTGGTAGTGGTGCTGGGGTAACCATTAATCCGATTGCTTTTCTTGTGATACAATCAAACAATGTGAAATTAATGCCAGTAAATCACTCATCTTCATTAGATAAGTTGTTAGATTATGTACCAGATTTAATTGAAAAGACCAACAATATTATGAACCGTTGTATGCAAAATCGTAAAGAGGAAACTCAAAAGATTTTGAAGGAAATGCAAAATAAACATGACAAGACTATGAAAAAAGAAGAAGAAGATAAAAAGGCAATTGAAAATAAAGTAGAAGAAGTAGTTGAGAAGGTAAAGAAGACAAAGAAACCAGAAAAAGATGAGATTACGTATGAGTTTGAGTATGATGAAACAATGGAAGATGAATAGGTGAGACACGAGGGACAGGTCTTAAGTGTCTCATTTAAACAAAAAGCAAGTGTATGCTTGCCTTTTTTGTGTATGACGGGCATGTCATAAATCTAGGGTGAAAGTCCCAAGGGGCGCATTTGTCGCGAACCTGATAGCAACTTGCAAAGCGTAAACCAGTAATGGAGCGTGAAAAGAAGCAATAGCG
>CANPHV010000069.1 GCA_947573965.1 uncultured Clostridium sp. | reverse complement strand
CTAGTCTTGAAGTAATTTTGATATTTTAGGGTGTCCTAATCAAAAATTATTGACACTACTTGTCTTATTTCTATTTTCTATGTTATAATCATAAGAATATTAAAATGGAGTTGATTTTAAAATGGACGAAAAATTTGTAATCACAAAAAAAGCTGGTATCTATGGAATTATTGGAAATATTTTCTTATTAATTATTAAGGCATTAGTTGGTTTTATGAGCCAAAGCCAAGCTATGATAGCTGACAGTTTTAACAGCGCTGGGGATATTTTTGCTTCCCTTATGACCTTTATTGGTAACAAAATCGCAAGTGTTCCTAATGATGAAGACCACAATTTAGGACATGGTAAAGCAGAATACCTCTTTTCTATGTTCATTAGTATTTCCATGATTTTTGTCGCTAGTAAATTATTGTATGATTCTGTTGTCACCCTTGTAGCTGGTGATAAACTTCAATTTTCATGGTTCTTAGTAGCGGTATGTATTGCCACCATTTTAACCAAATTAGGGCTTTTTCTTTATACCAAACATGCCTATTCCAAACACCCTAATATTCTACTAGAAGCTAACATGAAGGACCACAAAAATGACTGTATTGTAACGACTTTTACCTTAATCTCCGTTTTACTTACCTTAGCTGGCATTTACTGGTTTGATGGTATCGTTGGTATTGGTATTTCCCTTTGGATTTGTTATACTGGTATTACCATTTTTCTAGAAAGTTACAATGTTTTGATGGATATTAGCGTCGATGATAAAACGAAAGACTTAATTTTAGATATTGTACATAGTTATCGAGAAATAAAAGGAATAGATGATATCGTTTCTACCCCTGTTGGTGATAAATATTTAGTATTTTTAACCATCGCATTAGATGGTAATATGAGTACCTTTGAAAGTCATGAATTGGCTGATAATCTTGAAAATACTGTCAACGGACTTGATAAAATTTATAAAACTATCGTACATGTTAATCCTATCTAAAAATATGAGACAAAAAGGACCTGTCCCTCTTGTCTCATTTCCTTTGTTCAGGAGCTCTTGGGTCTTCATATTCTTCATCTAGTTCTTGGATTATGTCTTCTGGTGTTTTATCCCCTTGTTCTTTCTCTACAAATTTTTCTTTAATAAAGGAGGCGTCTGGCTTTCCGTCTTTATAAAAGCCCCATCTACTAGCCAACTCTTGATATGTTACTTTTTCTCCTGATGCTAATTGGACAAAATCTTCTGTATTTTGCGCATTGTGTTGATGAGACTGTGTATTAGTGTCTCCGTCAATGTCTTTTGCTGTTTTAGGTTCACAATTTGGATATTTTTCTTGGTGCTTTTCTACTTCTTTGTATCCTTCTTCTACACTGCGATAACCATCATTATGCTCTTGGGCTAATTTTAATGTTTCTATCTCTGTTCCTTCTAAAGTATTTTTAGCATTGGAAGTTTCTAATTGTCTATCTAAACTTTTATTTCCTTCTATTCCTTTTCCTCCTATTGTTTTTCTAGGAGAGTGATATACTTCTACTTCGCCATATTTTCCTTTTTCAATTCCAAGACTTCCTTCTCCTACTTTTAATCGGGTTAAAACATCTCCACTTTTTACTGCTTTATCTTGTTTTACTTGATAATTTTTTTCTAAAGGATTAGTTCCTTCTTGTGTGTCATTTTCTAAATCCAATGCTTTTACTTTTCCTTGCTTTGTTGTGACTACTGCCTGAAATCGAGAACTATGTCCTTCTTCCTTTTCTCCTTTTTCGTTTCTTAATTCCTTTACCTCATCTGATTCTACAATTCCCATTTTCAAAGGCTCATCTCCATGTTCTAATTCTGGTATCTTCTCATTTTTTTCTAAGACTTGCTCTAAGTTGCTCATATCGGTAACTCTCGTATTCATATCCACTTCTTGTTTAATATTAATATCTTTTTCTTTGTTCTCTATCTTTTCTTGTTTTTTTGGTAACTCTTTTGGCGGTTCCTTCTTTTCCTTTTCTTGTTGTCTTTCTTCTATTTTATGATTGGTCTGATAATTAGTTTTTGCTCCAAAACCTCTTTCTTGTACTTGTATTCTATCCAATATATTTAGTATTTTAATTTGTTGTAGGAATTCTTTTATTTTTTCCTTCTCCAAAGATGATAGATTTCTTCTTTGGTCATTATCTTTAATGTCATCTGCTACTGCATTTTCTAAGGTATCTTGCTTAAAAATAATCGTTTCCCCTGGCATTTTAGGGGTATAAACACCAATTAATTTCAAGTAATAATATTTTAAAAGGCTTTCCTCTTTTTTCACCACAATCTCTCTTATGCTTCCCTCCCAATTGATTTCTCCAATTGCTTGAAACACGTTCTTTTCTTGCCACATAGCTGTTGAAACTTTTTGGTTTGCTAAGTTTAGCATTTTTCTTTTGATTTCATCTGAAAAAAGATTATTCTTTTTAAAAATAATCTTCTGCTCTTTTATTTGAGGAGCATAGGCTCCAACTAATTCCATACTATAATATTTAAAAAATGCATCTTCTTCTTTAACAACAATTTCTTTTTCCTCGTTTTGTATCTCTACTTTACCTAAAATTTGCATTTTTTTCTTCCCTTCTTAACAAAATTTTCCTATTAAATCGTACGCACTTACCCCTGTTATTTTACAGGTCACAAAATGATTGATTACTTTATCACTTGGCATACCTTCTGCTTTAATATAGACTATACCATCCATCTCTGGTACGTCTTGTTTGGTTCTTCCAACATAATAGGTTCCATCAAAAGTTTTATCTTCTATTAGCACTTCGTATATCTTATCTAATTTTTTCTCTAAATTTTGTCTTGAAATGGTTTGTTGCAGTGCCATAATTTGACGATATCTACTTTTCTTGGTATTTCCATGAATTTGTTCAGGCAACTTTTCGGCTGGTGTTCCCTCTTCTTTGGAGTAGGTAAAAGCACCTAGTTTGTCAAATTTGGCTTGTTCTACAAATTGTAATAATTCTAAAAAATCCTCTTTTGTCTCGCCAGGAAATCCAACAATTAAGCTAGTTCTTAGGGTTACATCTGGTATTTTATTTCTTATTTTTTGAAGCAAAGTTTCAATTTGCTTTTTTGAGGTTCTTCGGTTCATTTTTTTCAAAATGCTATCTGCTATGTGTTGAATTGGAATATCAAAATAGTGTACTATTTTAGGATTGTTGGCAACTTCTTCGATTAGTTCATCGGTTATTCCTTCTGGATAAGCATATAAGAATCGAAGCCATTTGATTTCTTTTATCTGGCTTAATTGATTTAATAGTTCTGCTAATTTACTTTCTCCATATAAATCAACACCATATTTTGTGGTATCTTGTGCGATGATAATTAATTCTTTGATACCTTGTTTAGCTAATTGCTTGGCTTCTTCTAGTATGTCTTCTTTTTTTCTACTAACAAAAGGTCCTCTAATATAGGGAATGGCACAATAAGTACATTTATTGCTACAGCCCTCTCCAATTTTTAGGTAGGCATAATTAGTACCTGTGGTAATGGTTCTGTTTAAGAATTCTTCTTGCTTAAGCATTGGCATAGGTTGAATTTGCGTTATTTTCTTACTTTGCTTGTTTCTATTATTTTTTACAATATCTCGTTTTAATAAATCTTCTATTTTGTCCCATAATTTATCATAGTCTTCTATTTTGATAAATAAATCTACTTCTGGTATTAGTTTTATTAATTCATCACCATATCTTTGCACTAAGCATCCCATAACAATTAAATAACGACATTTGCTTTTTTTGTATTCTGCCATTTCTAAAATGGTGTTAATCGCTTCTTCTTTGGCATCATCAATAAATCCACAAGTATTAATTACAATTATTTCTGCTTTGGCTTCGTTATTTACGATTTCATATCCATTTTTCTTAAAAAGTCCAATGGTTACTTCTGTGTCAATTAGATTTTTACTACATCCTAAATTAATAAATCCTACCTTCATCTATTTTTCCTCTTCCTTTTGGCTAGTCTTTATGGCTACAAATGTGTTTTCTGGTTAATTCCATCAAGTCTAGTTTGGTAAATCCTTCTACTTGGGTTTTGCTTCTGTCTTTTTTCAATTCTGTTTCTAAAAGTGTTTGAATTTTTGCTTTATCTTCTTCACAATTCATGTCGATGTAATCGATAATCACAATTCCTCCAATGTCTCTTAGACGTAATTGTTTAGCAATTTCTATAGTGGCTTCTTTATTGACTTTATAAACGGTTTGCTCTAAGCTTTGATTTCCTGTATATTTTCCAGTATTTACATCAATAGCTGTTAAAGCTTCTGTTTTGTCAATCGTGATAAATCCACCACATTTTAACCAGATTTTTCTGTTTAGTCTTTTTTCTATTTGCTTTTCTAAATCATATCGGTCTAATAAGTTTTCTTGTTGTTTACATTCTATTTTCAAATCAGTATATTCTTCATTTTCTTCCTTGAAATTTTCTAATTCTTTTTTTATTTCTGGGTGATTTACTGTGATTTTTTCGATGGTTTCGTCTGCTAAATCCATTAACATTTTTTCAATGATATTTTCACTTTTATACAGTAATTGCGCTTCTTTTAATTCTGGATTAATACTAGTTTGAATGATGGTATTCCACTTCTTTTCCACTCTTTTTATGTCTTGTATTACTTCTTTTTCCTTATTCTGCGCAGAAGTTCTGATAATAGCACCATTTCCATCACTTAAGTTTTCTTTCACTAATTTGATTAATCTTTCTTGTTCTTTTTTATCTTCTATTTTTTGTGAAATTGTCACAATATTTGTGTTAGGAAGTAAGGCAATGTATTTACCTGGTAAATTAATATGAGAGGATACTCTAGCACCTTTTTTATCGTTGCTATCTTTTTTGACTTGTACTAATATTTTTTGATTTCTCTTTATTAATTCGCTAATTTCTGCCTTTCCGTCTGGCTTTTCTTTCGTTTCGTCTATTTTTGGCAAGATATCTTTCAAATGAATAAAGCTATTTTTTTCGGTTCCAATGTCTACAAAAGCTGATTGCATTCCACTGATGATGTCTTTGACAATTCCTATGTAGATGTTTCCTTCTCTTCTTCTATATTCTTTGTCTTCTTCATAGTATTCGATTAATTTTCCGTTTTCAATTAATGCGATTTGTTTTTCTTGATTTTTAGTTTGAATTATAATTTCTGTCATGTTAGTTTCTTCCTTCCTTATGTGCCATAAACCTTTTAACACTGTGACTTTTGCCTTTCTGGCACTAGTTGAATTTGTTCATTGCTATGTCAATTCCATTTTTGATTATTTCGACTACTGCTTCTTTTGCTAATTCTGTCCCTTTTTCTAATGGTTCTTTATCTTCTTCTGGAATGGCTCCTATTACATATTCAATTAAGTCTTCTTTGTCTTCTGGCATTCCAATTCCTACTCGTACTCTTTTGAAGTTTTGTGTGTTTATTTCGTGTACCACTGATTTCATTCCATTGTGTGTTCCTGGTCCTCCTGTTTTCCTGATTTTAATGACTCCTGGTTCTATGTCAATGTCATCATAGATAAGTATGATTTGCTCTATTTCTATTTTGTAAAATTGCAGTATTTCTTTTACACTTTCTCCACTTAAGTTCATAAAGGTTTGTGGCTTTAATAAGATTACTTTTTCTCCTTCGATTACGCCATTTCCATAAAGCCCTTTGAATTTGCTTTTGGTAACTTCGATTTCATATTGCTTGGCTAATTTATTGATGACTTGAAATCCCATGTTGTGTCTGGTGTTGCTGTAATCTTTTTCTGGATTTCCTAATCCTATTATGATATACATTTTATTTTTTCCTACTTTCTTTTTGGTTTTTGTTCTTTTCTATTTTAACGCGTTTTTGACTTTTTTTCAAGGTTTTAGGCTCGCTTTTTTATATTTCTGTAAATATAGAATATATTTTTCCTGTACAACAAAAAAGCACCTTTTGAAAAGTGCTTTTTAACCTCTATTAATTATTCTGCTGATTCCTCTGTTTCTGGAGCTTCATAAGCTTCTAAAATAGCTTTTTGAATTTTCTCTCTTGTATCAGCATTGATTGGATGAGCTATATCTTTGAATTCTCCGTTTGGAGTTTTTCTGCTTGGCATAGCTATGAATAATCCATTTTGGCTTTCGATAACTTTGATATCGTGTACTGCGAATTCGTTATCGAATGTTACAGAAGCAACAGCTTTCATTCTGTTTTCTGAATTTACTTTTCTTAAACGTACATCTGTGATTTGCATTTCTTAATGCACCTTCCTTCCTTAAGTTTTAATATTATTTTGTACATATTTTTATATCTTATGTACAATTATATAATTCTTCATAAAAAATGATTTTCCTTCTTTTTTTTACAAAAAAATTAAATTTAATAGTTTGTAACATTTTTTTCGTTTTTTAATAACTTATAATTAGAATATTTTTTAGCTAAATTTTAGCCAAAGTATTGAAATTTTCGCTATCTAATTATATAATTTATCCGTTAAGTAAGGAGTGTTTACAAATGCCAAATATTGATAATATTAAAAAATATAAAAAAATACATATGATTGGAATTGGTGGCGTTAGCATGAGTGGTATTGCAGCCATTTTAAAAAATTGGGATTTTGAGATTACTGGTTCTGATTCTTCTGATTCCGAAAATGTTAAAGCTTTATTGCAAAAAGGCTTTAAAGTAACCGTTGGACATAATTTAGAAGATGTCGGAAAAGCTGACGCTATTGTTTATTCTGCTGCCGTAAAGCAAGATGACCCAGAAATGTTAGAAGCCAAAAGATTACAAATTCCAACGATTGAAAGAGCTGATTTTTTAGGTGATTTAACTCGTTGCTATCAAGATACAATTTGTATTTCTGGTACTCACGGAAAAACAACCACCACTTCTATGGTCTCTTTATGCTTTTTAGAAGGGCTAAAAGATCCTAGTATTCAAGTTGGAGCTTATTTAAAGCAACTAAATGGTAATTATATGGTAGGAAATAGTGAACATTTTATTATCGAAGCTTGTGAATATGTAGAAAGTTTCCTAAAATTTAGTCCAAAAGCTGAAATTATTTTGAATATTGATAATGACCATTTAGATTATTTTAAAACATTTGAAAATATTAAGAATGCCTTTATTAAATATGTAAAACTTTTACCTGAAGATGGTATTTTAATTTTAAATGCAGATGATACTAATTGTTTAGATTTAGCCAAACATACTAAGGTAAAACCAATTACTTATGGTCTAGATAATAAAAATGCTGATTTTTATGTTGCTAATATCTCTTTTGATGCAGATGGTTTCCCTACTTTTGACGTTTACCATCACGGTGAATTTTTCGACCAAATAAAGCTTTCAGTTCCTGGCACACACAATATTTTAAATGCTTTATCTTGCATTGCACTATGCCATCAATATGGAATTGAAAAAAGTGCCATCAAATCTGCTCTTTTAAAATTTACAGGTGCCCATAGAAGGTTTGAATTTAAAGGAAAAATAGATAATAAAGTTAGTGTCTTTGATGATTATGGTCACCACCCAACTGAAATTATGGCTACTGCTAAATCGCTTTGTCATAAGACTTATCATCATTCTTGGGTTATTTTTCAACCTCATACTTATAGCAGAACCAAAAATTTGTTAGAAGATTTTGCTAAGGCTTTGCTAAATTTTGACCATGTTATTGTCTTAGATATTTATGCAGCAAGAGAAAAAAATATTTATGGCATTACTTCCAAAGATTTAGTGGATAAATTAATTTCGATTGGAAAAGAAGCTCATTATCTTCCTGATTTTAACGATTGTGTTTCTTACATTAAAAATAATGTTCAAGAAAATGATATTGTTTTAACGCTTGGTGCTGGCACAGTAACTGACATTGGACCTATGTTAGTTGAATAAAGATAATCCCCCAAAAAAGAAATTTTTCTTTCTGGGGGATTTGCCTTTTGCCTTTCTTAGTTTTAAGCATAAATTCTGCCTTTTTCTTTTCCATTTAATTCCACTACAATTTTGATTTCATTAACAGCTTGTTTTATTTTTAGGTTCAGTAAGTTTCCTACTTCTTGGATTTCTTGTGCAATTTCCTTTGTGCTTCTGTCAAATCTCTCATTAACCTCATCACTAAACTTGTACATCTCATCTTTGAATTCATACATCTCATCTTTGAATTCATACATCTCATCTTTGAATCCATACATCTCTGCTTTAAACTCTGCAAATTCTTTCTCGTTTTTGTCAAACCTCTC
>CANPHV010000068.1 GCA_947573965.1 uncultured Clostridium sp. | reverse complement strand
AAATGGCAGACAAAAAACAAAATAAAAGAAATAACAATAAAAATTATGATGAGGATTACAATCCAAGATTCAGAAAACAAAGAAAAAAAGTATGTGTATTATGTAGTGACAAAAACTTCGTATTAGATTATAAAAATCCAGAACAACTAAGAAAATTCATCAATGATAAAGGAAAAATCTTACCAAGAAGAACAACAGGAGCTTGTAGTAAACATCAAAGAGATATTACAACAGCAGTAAAAAGAGCTAGACACATTGCTTTATTACCATATGCACAAAACTAATTAAATCGAAAGAGAACCGTTTCAACCGAAGCGGTTTTAATTATTTAGAAGAAATAAAAACTTAAGCAAATATTAAGTTTTTTCGAACCAAAAATATTTACAATAAAAAATCAATATGTTATAATCAAGCTAGTGAAAAAATTAGAGAGGTGAAAACATTGAATCAAATATTAGATGTAGATGATAATAGAGGAAAAAAAGAGAAGGTGAAAAAAAGCAAAGCACCTAAAATGCCAAGAAGCAGTGGACCAGTAGAAATACAAAGTATTGTAAAATTCTTTGCCATAGCCATTTTAATCTTTGGGATTGGTATAATAGGAACAGGTTCTTACTCTATGTATAAAGACGCAACCCAAGAAGTAGCAAAAACCAAACCAGTCATCTATGTTGAGCAAACAGGAGAAAAAGACATTTTATTAAAAGTAACACATGATAAAGAACTAGCCAGCATAACCTATGATTGGAACGAAGAAGGAGCAACAGAAGTACCAACGAATAACCAAAAAGAAGTAGAAGTAAGCATTACCATTCCAACTGGAACCAATACCTTAAAAGTGCATGCTAGTGATATAAATGGACAAGAAATTGAATATGAAAAAGTATATACCGTAGAATCAGACATTAACATTAATTTAGAACCAGAAGGAAACAACCTAAAAATAACAGCCAATGGAATTAATGGGCTTCAATACATGACCTATCGTTGGGACGACGAAGAAGAAACAAGAGTAGACATTGAAGGAAATCAAATTGAAGAAACCATAGAAATACCAAAAGGATTACACAAATTAACCATTATAGTAGTAGACGTTAATAACCAAACCGAAACCAAAGAGCAAGAAGTAAATGGTGTAACCAAACCAAAATTAGACGTAACAACTGATGGAAAAGACTTCATTATCAATGCATCCGATGAACAAGGACTTACAAGAGTAGAATTCATTATCAATCAAGTAGATAGATTTATGATAGACTTAAAAGCAGAATTATCACTAGAAGAAAGAAAAGAATTTGAATATGCTTACCCATTAAACGATGGAGAAAACAAACTAGAAGTAACCATATACAACGAAAGTGGAGTATCTGAAACTTTTAGAGCAATGTTTAATAAAGAATAAAGGGGAAAAGATGGACAACAAGCTGATAGAACTAATGACATATTTTATCCTGTACTCATTTTTAGGATGGATAATGGAATCGATATTTAGGTCAATATGTGAAAGAAAAGTAATCAATACGGGCTTTTTGAAAGGCCCGTTTTGCCCGATATACGGGATAGGAGCAACAATCATGTTCCTATTCTTAGAAGGATTTGAAAATAGACCAATCATACTATTTTTTATTGCTATCATTGTATTAACAGCATGGGAGTATGTGGTTGGTGTATTTTTAGAAAAAGTATTCCATACAAAATATTGGGATTATTCTGACCATAAAATTAATTTTCAAGGGCGTATATGTTTAACCAATTCCTTTTTCTGGGGTATATTGGGTGTATTATTTGTAAAATACATTCATCCATTTGTACAAGAGATGATAAATAAAATCGATACAGGATTATTAAATTATATATTAGCCATTTTATTTATTGTTTTTGTAACAGATACGATTGTTTCTATCATTCATGTAAAGAGCATCAAATCAACCTTAGAAAACATAGAGAAAATCAACAAAGAAATTAAAGAAAAGCTAAAAGAAATAAGAGCCTTGAAAAAGGAAAAAGAAAAAGAAGAAAAATTAATGGCAACCCAAAATATACAACAGATGGTAGAAAAATTGAAGAAGAAAAGAAATCGAATTACCTTGCAATTGTATCGAAACGTACACCGATTGAAAAAAGCATTTCCGGCTATCAATACAGCTGAAATTACACAAGTTTTAAATCAGAAAATAGAAGGAAGAAAAAAAAGAATAAAAAATCAAAAAAAGAAATAAAAAAGACTTGAAAAAAACAAGTCTTTTTGTATATAATGAAAAAAACAAAACAAGAGAGGAAGAATTTTTGAAATGATACAAGATGTGTATATAATTGATGATGACGATGCATCAATCCTAATTTTTAGAGAATTATTTAAAAATGACCCAGAGTATAAATTTACGAGTGTAAAAACAGGACAAATAGACATAGCGTTAAAAAATATCCCATCATTAATTGTTATTAATGAAGACGCCATTGACCGTAATGTAGTGGATTTATGTAGAAAAATAAGGAAAGACGAAGACAACAGCATAACACCTGTTATCATAGTATCTTCAAAAGGAGAAAGAGAACATAGACTAAATATATTGCAAGAATCCATTGAATATTTTATCAAGAAGCCAGTAGATGAGCAATATCTGTATTATACGGTTAAAAATTTAAACCGACTACTTTCAAGTAATAGAAGAATGAGTCCATTAACAGGATTGCCAGGAAATGTGCAAATTCATGCAGAATTGAAAAAGAGAATTCAAAGAGAAGAAGCTTTTTGTGTTTTATACTTAGACTTAGATAACTTCAAAGCATATAATGACGTTTATGGTTTTGTAAAAGGAGATGAAATCATAGAATTCACAGCAGAAACCACCATTAATTGTATCCATGAGAGTGGAATGGAAGACACCTTCATTGGTCACATTGGACGGAGATGACTTTGTAGCATTAATACCAGGAAACGTTTGTGAAAAACTATGTCAAAACATCATTGCACACTTTGACCACAATGTAAAAAAATATTTTACAGACAAAGATTTAGAAAAAGGCTATATAGAAGTAGAAAACCGAAAAGGAATTATCGAACAATTTCCATTAACCTCTTTATCCATTGGAGTAGTAGTAGCAGATATAGGAAGATTTAGCAACATCCTAGAAATTGGAGAAGTAGGAGCCCAAGTAAAACATGCAGCTAAATCTGTTATGGGAAGTAGCTATGCAGTCGATAGAAGAAAATAATGTGCAATGGGGATGTGCAATGGGGACGTTTCTTTTTGCACATTTTTGTGCAAAAGGGACAGATCTATGGGCAAAAATAAAAAGACTTGCTTTTATTTATGGGCAAGTCTTTTAAGCTTCATAATATTTTTCTGTGTCAGAATATAGATCTTCTAAAGTAATTCCGAGCACTTTACAAAAAGCTAGAATTTCGAAGTCTTTTACTGTCTTTTTTCCATATTCAATTTCATAAATATCACTATTATACATAGTTACACCTAGTAAGTCTAGTTTACGGCAGATTTCAGGCTGTGAAACATTTTTTTGTAGACGGTATTTTCTTAAATTATTACCTATTATGTTTAGATTTCCGTTTAGTGTTTTTACTCTCATACAATGATTACCTCGATTTTTCAATATATATTAAACAATTAGTATAATATTAACCATATTTTATAATAAAAAATAAAAAACCTTACAGGAACAAACTGTATCTGTATTTTTGCTACAAGATTCGACAAGTTACATAGTAATAATGATAAAAACAAAACAAAAATTCGATAAAATACTTGACATTTTCATCAAGTGTTTATATAATGTCAAAAAGAAGGGAAAAGGTTGAAAAATAATTAATATTTCAAGGATTCAACTTTTCAACCAGATTAGTGCCTTGAGGAAGGAATGAGAAAAAATGAAGGAGCAATTTTTAGAATTATTAAAAAGTGTAAAAAGAGAAGGAATAGAAGAACTAATCAATTTTTTAGAAAAGTCAGACTTCTTTATAGCACCAGCCAGCACCAGATTTCATGGAGACCATGAAGGTGGGCTAGTAGAGCACAGTTTAAAAGTATATGAAATATTGAAACACAAAGTACAAAACAGCATTATGCCAATCGAAATACCAGAAGAATCTATCATCATTATTGGCTTATTACATGACATTTGCAAAACCAATTTCTACAAAGTCGATTATCGTAATGCTAAAAACGCACTAGGAGTATGGGAAAAAGTACCTTATTATACCATAGACGACACCATACCATATGGTCATGGAGAAAAATCTGTAATGATGATAACAGAATACATGAAACTAACACCAGAAGAGAAATACTCCATTCGTTGGCATATGGGATATACCGAAGCCAAAGAAAATTATAATGCCATTGGAAGTAGTTATACCAAATACCCAATTGCCTTATTAACACATGAGGCAGACTTAGAGGCAACTTATTTTTATGATACATAAACCATAAAACAAAGGAAGGAAAAAGATATGTTAGCATATATAAAAGGAACCTTAGAAATGAAGATGACAGGATACATTGTAATTGATGTAGGCGGTTTAGGATACAAAGTATTTATGTCAGAAGCAGGAATTGAAAAAGTAGGAAACATAGGAGAAAGCGTAAAAGTGCATACCTATTATAAAGTAAGAGAAGACGACATTAGTATCTATGGATTTAACACCTTAGAAGAACTAAAAATGTTTGAACTATTAATTGGTGTTAGTGGGGTAGGAGCCAAAACAGCACTTACTATGTTAGCTGTATGTACACCATCAGAATTTGCGTTAGCAGTTATTTCAGAGGACGTAAAAGCATTAACAGGAATACCGGGAATTGGTGCAAAATCAGCACAAAGAATTATTTTGGAATTAAAGGATAAAATAACCAAAGAGCAACAAATACAAAGTATGAATGAAAAGGTAAATAGTCAATCCAAAACAAAAGAGGAAAAAGAAGATAAATTACAAGTAGCAATAGAAAATAATGCTAAAGTAGCAGAAGCTATGGCAGCACTTCAAGTATTGGGATACAATAAAAAGGAAATTGAAAAAGTATTTGCTAAACTAGATAAAAAGGAATTATCAACCGAAGAACTAATTAAAAAAGGATTATCAATGCTGGGAATATAAAGAGGGATAAATATGGAAATTATGAAATTAATAATCTATGTGTTATTGTTGATAATGGCTTTTAAAATAGTAAAAAAAATCTTTTTTTCAGAGGCAGTACAAGAAAAAATTAGACAATTAGAAAAAAATAATTATGTGACGATAATAAGAGGAGATGAATTAGTACTAAAAAATGTAGATTTTACTAGAGATATACCATTTAACAAAGATAAATACTATGTTTATTATGTAACAACGGTTATTAAAGAGAGTAATAAAAAACAAAATTTATTAATTAATTTCATTAAGGCATGTCTTGTAGATTTAATACAAATGGATATTTTAGAATTAAAAAGAGAATATGGCACAATAGAATTAATCATAAAAGATGAGAAAATTGTGAATTTGGAAGAGGAAAAGGACCTAGAATTTGTTAAAATATTGCAGTCTATATCCACAAATCATGTGATAAAAAAAGAAAGTTTTAAAAAACTTGCTAAAAAAGATGCAGATGCTATTTTATTATGGTGTACCAACGCATTTCAAGAAGCAGAAGAAGTATGGTATCATAAAACACCAGAAGAAAGACATAAGGATATAGCAATTTTAAAAGGATTAGAAAAATTTTTGTTAGAATACTCTAAAATAAAGGATAAAAGTACAGAAGAAGTAAAAATATGGGAAGAATATTTGACGTTTGCTATGATATTAATGATTGCAGAGAATACGGTGGAGGAATTAGACCAAATAATTCCTAATAAATTCTTAATAAAAATGTTATTCCAATCAAGAGAATTAGTGTTACAACTATTTAACAAAGCAATGAATAAAAAAGAGGAGGAGAACCATGAACAATAATGAGCCACTTGCTTTTCGTATGAGACCCAAAACACTTGAAGAATATGTAGGACAAGAGCATATCATAGGAAAAGACAAAATCTTGTATCGAACCATAAAAGCAGATAGGTTATCTAGTATTATTTTATTTGGTCCTCCCGGATGTGGGAAAACTTCTCTAGCAAGAGTTATTAGCGAAACTACAAAATATAAATTTTACAAAATTAATGCGGTAACAGCTGGCGTAAGTGATATTAAAAAAGTAGTAGAAGAAACCAAAAACTTTATGCTAAACCCAACTGGAAAAAGCATTTTATTCATCGATGAAATCCACAGATTTAACAAATTACAACAAGATGCATTGCTTCCTTTTGTAGAAAACGGAACCATTATTTTAATTGGAGCAACCACAGAAAATCCATATTTTGAAGTCAATAAAGCGTTAATTTCTAGGTCAATGGTAATAAAATTAAATCCGTTAACCGAAGAAGATATTTATCAAGTCTTGAAAAAGGCGTTAGAAAGAAAAGATGGTTTGGGAGAATACCAAATTAAAATAGAAGATGACACGTTAAGAAAAATAGCAGCCATTAGCAATGGAGACGTAAGAACAGCTCTAAATGGACTAGAAGTGGCTACTTTAACTACACCAATGGGAGAAGATGGCTATATTCATTTAACAAATGAAGTAATTAAAAATAGCATTCAAAATAGAAAAGCTATTTTTGATAAAAACGGAGAAGAACATTATGATAATATTAGTGCTTTTATTAAATCGATGAGAGGTTCAGACCCAGATGCAGCTATCTTTTATTTAGCAAGAGCCTTAAATGGCGGGGAGGACCCTGTATTTTTAGCTAGAAGAATTGTAATTTGTGCTTCAGAAGACGTAGGAATGGCAAATCCGAATGCTTTAGTAGTAGCCAATAGTGCTATGCAAGCTATTCACATGATAGGGATGCCAGAAGCAAGGATTTTATTAGCAGAAGCAGCTGTATATGTAGCAACATCTAAAAAATCGAATGCAAGTTATTTGGCAATTAACCAAGCATTAGAAGATGTTCAAACAAAAGACACAGGAGAAATTCCAATGCACATACGAAATGCGCCAGTTGAAAAAATGAAAGAATTAGGATATAGTGAAGGATATTTGTATCCACACAATTTCCCAGAACACTATGTAGAGCAACAGTACTTACCAGACAAAATGTTAGGAACTAAATATTATCAACCAGATAATATCTAATTTGAGATTTCATTTATTTTGCATAAAAAAACAAAAAATGGAAAACCTACTAAAAAGTAGGTTTTTATTATGATGAAAAAAATGATAATAGGATTATTAGCAGGAATTGTAAGTGGGCTATTTTCAACAGGTGGAGGGATGATATTAGTACCAGCCTTTATCTATTTATTAGCAGTAGATGATACCAAGGCAAGAGGAACTTCTGTTTTTTGTATTCTGCCAATGGTAGTTACCAGTAGTTTTTTCTATTATAAAGGAGACTTTATCGACTGGAACATTGCTTTTTTGTGTGCAATAGGAGGAGCAATTGGGGGATATATAGGGGCAAAATTGTTAAAAAAATTACCTCAAAATGTAATGAAAATAGCATTTACTATCTTCTTAGTTTATGCATCCTACAAAATGATTTTTAACTAGGAGGAAATATGACGCAAATAGGAATTGGCATTGTGGCAGGAATTGTGAGTGGAACAGGGATGGGAGGAGGAACCATCCTGATTTTCCTTTTAACATTTATGTTAGGAATTGAGCAACATATAGCACAGGCCACCAATTTGATTTTCTTTATTCCAACAGCTATTGTAGCCATTATTGTGAATCTAAAAAATAAAAATATTGATACAAAATTAGCCATATTAGTATCGGTATTTGGTGTTTTAGGTGCTATTATTGGTGCTAATATTTCAATTCATATTGATGTAGGAATTTTAAGGAAATGTTTTGGTATATTTTTAGCCATTATAACAATGAATGAAATATATTCCATTGTTAAATTATATACAAAACAGTATAAAAATAACAAAAACAAGGGAGAATAAAAATGAGGTGAAAAATATGAAATTTGTAAAAGGTGTTATGATTGGCGGATTGATTACTACTGGTATCATGATGATGTATGCAGAAAATGATATGATGAACAAGAAGAAATTGATGAAAAAAGGGAAACAATTTGCTAAGAAAATAGGAATCATGTAAAGAAGGATGTGCCAAAAAGGTCCGTCCCCAATGGCACAAGTGGAGACTATCGTAAAAGTTGTGTAAATCGGATTTCCTTCCGATTGATAACTTAAAA
>CANPHV010000067.1 GCA_947573965.1 uncultured Clostridium sp. | reverse complement strand
TGAACTTTTCATCAGATATTCTCCTAGGGTGATCTTATCATAAATTAATCACATTTCTTTTTATTAAAATTTGATTTTATGTCTAATTTATGTTATAATTAAGTAGATATAAAAAATTTTGAGTAATTAGGAGGATACTTTGATGAAAGTGACAATGGAAGAATTAGACATTTTTGAGAAAAGAATCTTAAAAGCAAAAGGATGCGATGTAACAGAGGAAACAAGAAAATATATTAGTGATTGCGAAAAAGTTTCAAACACAATACGGCAATATATCATTTGCGAACATGCACTCCCTGATAGTTGCTTTTCATTAGCTCAGGAAATCTCAGATCAAGCAATTACTTCAGTTTGCAAAATAGTTCTGAAAAAAGAACCCAAAAAAATCCAGAAAGTATATGCTAAGAAAATGGTGTATTTTTAAAAAACATATTTTCTGAAACCTCTCAACCTCCCAAACCGGCAGCGCTATATCAGCCGGTTCTTTCTTATTTAATTAAAAATCTCTGTAACTTTTATCTAATCACAAACAAAGGCTTCCCATATTCCACAGTATCCTCATCCTTAACCAAAATCTCTACAACCTCTCCGTCAAACTCTGACTCAATCTCATTCATCAGCTTCATTGCTTCAATAATGCAAAGTACGTCACCCTTTTTGACTTTTTGACCTACTTTCACATAACAATCACTATCAGGAGAAGGTTTAGAATAAAAAGTTCCCACCATTGGAGATTTAACCACATTTCCCTCTTCTACTGTTTCTATCTTTTCTTCTATTTTCTGGGTTGTCTGGACCTTTTCCACATTTACAGACTGTTTTGTTGATACATTCTCCACCACAACCTGTTTTTCTTCCTTTTTCATACTAATTTTAGTACCATCTGGAAAATCAATATCAATTGAAGTCAACTTTGAACTCCCCATATCTTCCATTAACTGTTTTATCTTTTCATATTCCATAACCATCTCTCCCTAATCTTCATATTTCTTCAATATAATACTACTATTGTGACCACCAAATCCTAAAGAATTTGACATAGCAATAGTAATCGATGCTTTTCTTACCTCATTTGGTACAATATCCAAATCACATTCCTCGTCTTTTTCTCGATAATTAATCGTTGGTGGAACCGTTTGGTCCTCTATTGCTTTTGCACAAATAATCGCTTCTACACCACCTGCTGCTCCTAATAAGTGCCCCATATTTCCTTTCGTTGAACTAACCATTACCTTTTTACTTGCTTCTCCTAAGGCTGCTTTAATTGCCATCGTTTCACAAGAATCATTTAAATGAGTAGACGTTCCATGTGCATTAATATAATCAATTTCTTCTGGTTTAATATTAGCATCTTCAATTGCTCTTTTCATTGCTCTTGCTCCACCTTCTCCTTCTGGCGCTGGAGAAGTAATATGATAAGCATCTGAAGTTGCTCCATATCCAATCACTTCTGCATAGATTTTAGCCCCTCTTTTCTTAGCGTGTTCTAATTCTTCTAACACAAGAATTCCAGCTCCTTCTCCCATAACAAAACCGCTTCTTTCCTTATCAAAAGGAATACTTGCTCTATTTTCATCTGTTGCATAAGATAACGCCTTCATATTTTCAAATCCAGCAATTCCAATTTCACAAATAGAGCTTTCCGTTCCACCTGCTAGCACAGCATCCTCTGAACCATATTTAATCGTCTTATACGCTTCTCCTATGGCATGAGTAGAAGATGCACACGCTGTTACAATAGAAATAGACTCCCCTTTTAGCCCTAAATCTATCGCAACATTTCCAGCTGGCATATTGGCAATCGCCATAGGAATAAACATAGGAGAAACCCTATTATTTCCTTTGGTGCAATTTACTTCACACTGCTCTTGAATTGTCTTTAATCCTCCAATTCCAGTACTTACAAATACACCTACTCTTTCTAAATTTGTATTCTCCTCCGTCATCCCACTATCTTGAAAAGCCTCTCTTGCTGCTATCAAAGCAAACTGTGAACTTCTATCTAATCTTTTCGCTTCTTTTCGATCAAAATACTCGGCTGGGTCATAATCCTTTACTTCCGCATCCAAACTCGTTTTAAAATTGCTTGCATCAAACAAACTTATCTTACCAATTCCACACCTTTTCTCTTTAATTCCCTTCCAAGTCTCCTCTATATTATTTCCAATTGGTGTAATTGCTCCTAATCCTGTTATTACAACTCTTCTTTCCATCTTTTCTTTTCCTTTCACGGGATTAGGGGACGTTCCTTAAAATCCCGGTTTGCTTTATTCTATTTTTATTTTATTATATCCCAAGTAACCGGATTTTAAGGAACGTCCCCTAATCCCTTTTTCACATTAACATACCGCCATCTACATGTAGCACTTGCCCTGTAACGTAACAACTATCCTCTGATGCCAAAAACTTTACTACATTTGCCACGTCCTCAGAAGTTCCCATACGTTTTAGTGGAATACTTTTCGCAATCTCCTCTTTTACTTCATCCTTTAAAACTTCTGTCATACTTGTCTCAATAAATCCTGGTGCTACAGCATTTACCAATATTCCTCTGGAAGCAACTTCCTTTGCCAAACTCTTTGTAAAGCCAATCATTCCTGCTTTTGAAGCCGAATAATTGGTTTGCCCTGCATTTCCTGATACCCCTACTACAGAAGAAATATTGATAATTCGTCCTGAACGTGCTTTTAACATATGACTAATTACATTTTTCGTTACATTAAAAGTTCCTATCAAATTCACGTCAATTACTTGCTCAAAATCCTCTTTTTTCATCCTCATTAACAACATATCTTTGGTAATTCCTGCATTATTCACTAATACATCGATTTTACCAAATTTTTCGATTACTTGTTTTGCCAATTCCTCGCAGTCCTCAAAACTAGATACGTCTCCTTTTACTGCAAAGCATGTTACCTTATTTTCCTCAATTTCTTTTATCGTATTTTCTAAATCCTCATTTTCTTTGCGATAATTTAAAGCAATATGATACCCTTCTTTTGCCAATGTAATGGCAATTTGCTTTCCAATTCCTCTAGTTGCTCCTGTAATTAATGCTACTTTATCCATTTTTATCTCCCTTCCATCTCTGAAATCATAGCTTCTAATGTCTCTACACTGTTAATACTAAAAATCGTAACTTCGTTTTCACTCTCTAATCTCTTTACAAATCCTGACAAGGTTTTTCCTGGTCCAATTTCAACAAAAGTGTCAATTCCCATATCTACCATCGTTTTTAAGCTTTTTGAAAAACGAACAGGACTAACGATATGTTTGGCTAATATGTCCTTCTTGTCGTCTTCTGCTTGATAACTAGTTCCATCTAAATTCTTAATAACTGGTATTTCAAAATCATGAAATGTCACCGTTTCTAATTCTTTTCTTAAAGCTTCTGACGCTTTTGTTAATTTCTCGGTATGAAATGGTCCTACTGTTTTTAACACTCTTACTTTTTTGGCTCCCATTTCTTTGGCAATCACTTCTGCTTCTTCTACTGCTTTCTTTTCTCCTGAAATCACAATTTGACCTGTAGTATTGAAATTGGCTGGTACCACAAATCCTTTGGTTACTTTTTGACAAACCTCTTGTACTTGTTCTTCACTCATTCCCATAATGGCAGCCATTAACCATTCACCTTCTGGCACCAATCGCCCCATATATTCTCCTCTTTTTTGAACTAGCTTTATTCCTTCTTCAAAGCTTAAAGTTCCACTATAAAGCAAAGCCGAATATTCTCCTAAGCTTAATCCAGCTGCCGCTTCGGCATGAATATTGTTTTTCTTTAACACTTCTAAAATGGCTAAACTCATTGTCAAAATAGCAAGCTGCGTATTTTTCGTTTCATTTAACAGAGCTTCTTCTCCTTCAAAAGAAATTTTAGCAATATCTATCCCTGTTATTTCTTTTACTTTGTGATAAATCTCTCTTACTTCTTCGTACTTTTCATATAAATCCTTGCCCATCCCAACACTTTGAGAACCCTGACCTGGAAATAAAAAACCTATTTTCATCTTTTTTTCATCCCTTCTAATGATTTCTAAAATTTTAAAATTCCGTCTTTCTTGTAACTTTTTTTCCCATAGATTGCAAAACTCTGCTATGATTTTTTCATTTTCTACTTCTATTTCAAATTCATTCTTAATGGAAGTGGCAATCCCTTTAATCTCCTCTTGAAAGTGTTCTTGCTTTGTATTGATACCGAATTCCAACCACAATGTGCTTTACTTTTTTTCCTTTTAATTTGGTTTCTGTCAAAATCCCACCTATTTTTTTTCCTTGATAGACTAGGTCATTAGGGAATTTTATTTCTAAATGAATGGCATACCATTTTTCCAATACTTGAACCAATGTATTGGCTATTTCAATTGTCATTCCCTCCAATTGTTGAACGTCACAATTCACTTCCAATACCAAAGAAAAAGCAATATTTCCTTTTTCCTCAGTGTACCACTTTCTCCCATGAGTTCCGCTTTCCTTTTGTCTGCTTATCTGCTAGAATAATGGTACCATTTTGAATGGTCTTTTTTTCTATTTGTCTCCAGGCATCTAATTGGGTTGAATCGATTTCTTCATAATGGATGCTGTTTCTTCCTACTAGTTGAGTTTTTAAATCCTTTAATAACTCCATTTTTCCTCTTTTCTAATTAAGTCTAAATTATTTTGTCTTTTGATTTTGTTTGTAGTTGTTTTTATTAATGGTTCTTGTGTCAAAATAATACCTTTAATAGATTTATAATGTGGCATCGTTTTGTTGATTTCCCTTATTTTTTCGTTCATCGCCTGATAGATTTTTTCTTCTCCTTGTACTTTATAAGTAGTCTCTACAATTTCTTGTTGATAAACTAATTTAGCAAATATCTTGATATCATTTTTATCTTCTGACATTTGTTTTCCAAATACAAAGGACTCTTCTACCCCTTCAATACGATTAATTAAGTTTTCCATTTCTTCCGGAAAAATATTTTTACCATTTTTTAAAACAATAACGCTTTTCTTTCTTCCACAAATGAAGATATAACCTTCTTCATCAATTCTAGCCAAATCTCCTGTGTAAAACCAACCATCAACTAACGCTTTTTTAGTATCTGCTCGATTTCCATAGTATTCCATCATCACATTTGGTCCTTGGACGATTAATTCTCCAATTCCCTCGCTATTGGGATTTACGATTTTTACTTTAACACTAGGAACTGCTTTTCCAATGGAACCTATTTTGTGATATTTTTTGTTTCCCATAGCTACTACTGGAGAAGTTTCTGTTAGTCCATACCCTTGCACTAAGTTAAAGCCTAACAGCCTATATTTTTCTTCAATTCCAGCTTCTAAACTTGCTGCTCCACTAATTAATAGTTTTACATTTCCACCTAGCATCGCATGAATTTCTTGAAAAACTTTCTTTCTCTCTTCTAGGCTAGCATTTCTATATTGTTCTTCTTTTTGTAAGATTTCCTCTAGTTTTCCTTCTTTTTCCACTTGTTTGCGTATCATTTTAAATATTCTTTCATATATGGCTGGCACAGATGCCATAACACTTACTTTGTATTCCTTCATATTTTCTGGAATATGCCTTATGCCATCACAAAATACCGTTTTGGCCCCTTTGTATAAAGCAAATAAAAAACCAACTGTACATTCAAATACATGGTGTAGTGGTAAAAATGATAAAAACACGTCACTGGAATTGATATCCAAAATAGAGGCAATGTCCATCAAATTAGAACATAGATTTCTATGAGATAAAGCTACTGCTTTAGATGCTGAAGTGGTCCCAGAGGTAAATAACATAATACTCATTTTTTCACAATCAATGTTAGCTTTTGTAAATTGGTCATTCCCTTGTTTGATTAGTTCTTTTCCTTTTTCAATTAGTTCCTTTTGTGCATAAATTCCTTTTTTATGTTCTTGTAGGTCCATAGAAATTAAATGTTTTAATTTTCCAACCCCTTCATTTTTAGCATTTTCTAAAGTGGCTTCATATTTTTGGGTATAAAAGATAGCTTCTATTTCTGAACGCTCAATTAGACTTTTCAATTCATTTTCTGGCAATGATTTGTCCAATGGCACTACAATTCCAGTTCCACATACTATGGATAGATAAGCAATTTCCCATTCAAATCGGTTTTCTCCAATAACGGCTATTCTTTTATCTTTTAATCCCATATCAATTAATGCTGTTCCTAGACTATCTATCATTTCTCTTGTTTCTTTATGGGTTATGTTTTGATATTTTCCTTCTTCTAGTTTTATTTGATATGCTATTTGATTGGCATATTCTTTTCCTGATTTTTGTAACATATCTTTTAGGTCTGTTATTTTTGTGTAAGGATATAGTTTTTCACTCATGCTTTTCCCTTCCTCGTTCGTTATTCTTGTACATTTATATCACAATTTTGAAAAAAAAACGATTAGACTGAAAGGTCAGTATAATTTTTAATTTTTCTCATAAAATAAAACGAGGTGTTTTGGGAAATGAACTTTTTGTGGAATTGTTTAAAAGGAATTGCTATTGGCAGTGGAGCTATTCTTCCTGGAATTAGTAGTGGCGTTTTTTGTGTAATTTTTGGAATTTATGAAAAATTGTTAGATAGTATTTTAAATTTTTTTGATGATGTAAAAAATAATTTGAAATTTCTTTTTCCTATTGTTTTAGGTACTGCTTTTGGTGTTGTTTTATTCGGAAATGTTTTAAATTATTGTTTATTTCAATTTCCCATTCAAACAAAATCGATTTTTATTGGTTTGATTTTAGGTACTCTTCCTTCACTGTTTAAAGAAATCACGAAAAAGCAAGCTTTTAAACCTTGTTATTGGCTTTTCTTTTTGCTTGCTCTTTTGCTTGGAATTGGTTGCTTCTTTTTAGAAAATACACTTTCCTTTTCTGCTTCTTTAGAAAATGTTAGTTTTTTCTACCTTGTTTTGTGTGGCTTTTTTATGTCTGTTGGCATTGTTGTTCCAGGTGTTAGTAGCACCATTATTTTAATGCTATTTGGAATTTATAGTGTCTACCTTTCTTCTGTGTCTACGCTTTATGCTCCTGTTTTAATTCCTATTGGCATTGGCGTTATTTTTGGTGGCTTTTTCTTTATGAAATTGACAAAATTTTTACTAAATCGTTTTTATGCTCCTACTTTTTCTTGTATCATTGGCTTTACAGTGGGTTCTATTTTTGTGCTACTTCCTACTTTTTCTTGTTTCTTTGATGGAATGATTGGTGCTTTTTCTTGCCTTCTTCGGTTTTTTGGTTGGGGCTACTTTGGAAAAAAAGAATTGATTTACAGTTTCTTTATTTCTTCCTTTGTTAATCCTGTGACTTTTTCTATCTCTTCTAGTTTAATACCTGATTGTAGCATCTTCTTAGCAATCTTTAAGGTTGCTTGCTTTATTCCTTGCTTTACTCCTTCTCTTATTCCTATTTTTCTTTGTCTTTCGTTTTCCTTTTGTAATACTTCTATTACCATATCTGGTTCCTCCCTCTCTAACTTCTTCATTAATTTTTCTATGTTTTTATCAGATATCTTTCCTTTTAAAATAAAGGCAATCACTCGTTTTAAAATTTCTTGATTCTTACTGTCTTTTTCCGTATGAATTATTCTATCTAATACTTGAATTATCTCCTCTTCTCTTTTTAATTTTTCTAACAGTAACACTTTTGACAAAAACAATTCATCGTTTTCTAATTCCTCATTACTATAATCATTTACGTCTATTACATAATATTCTCCTAACTTAACTTTTTCAGCACCCTTCAATATTACTTGGCAGTCTTGTATATATTTTTCTACATTCCATCTTCTACTTCCTGTATAAATTACAATCGGTATTACCATTGGTAATTTATGATTGTTTTTCGTTAATCTTTTTCCTTTTACTACCTCTTTTATGATTTCTACTTCATACTCTAAAATTCTCTTTGGCATATTGTAATCCATTGTGCTTTGATGTTCAAGTAAAAAAAATACATCCATCTGTTTCATTTTATAGACAAAATCTGACACACTCTCCCTAAGTAAGTAATCAATATGTTCTGTGCTATATCTTTCTATCTCATTTTCTGTTAGTTTAGGCGATAAGTTTAATACCTTATTAATTAATTCTATTGCTTGCTTTTTCTCTGCTAATATGAGTTTAAAGATTTTATCATGTGGTTTATTTACTCTTATCATTTCTAACTTATATGGTGTACTTTCTTCTGCTAACCCTTTTACTTCTCTCTTCTTTAATTCTTGATAAATTAGATAATCCTGATAATTAAATTGTTTCATATTTTATTTCTCCTTCATTATAATTTATTTTTATGAATATGTCAATTTTTATTTTTAAGTAAACATCATACTAAAATTCTTTTGACATGTTCTTATTCTTAATTTCTCTTTTTTCTTTCTATTTGGAATTTTTTCGATTTTAAAATTCTTTGAATTAATTTATCTATTATTTAATCATATTTTATTACT
>CANPHV010000066.1 GCA_947573965.1 uncultured Clostridium sp. | reverse complement strand
ATTTCTTCCACAACTTTTACTTTTCCTGTGAAGAAATCAAAATCTGTTTTTACATAAGTAAATCCATTAATTCTTGAAATAACTTGTGCCGCATCTTTTCCCAAACCATTTAAGATAACTCTTAATGGTTCTTTTCTTACTTTATTAGCTGATTTAGCAATTCCAATTGCTCCTTCTGCTGCTGCAAAAGACTCGTGTCCTGCTAAAAATGCAAAACATTTTGTATCTTCTGATAATAACATAGATGCTAGGTTTCCATGTCCTAAACCTACTTTTCTATCATCAGCAACGGAACCTGGAATACAAAATGCTTGTAAACCTTCTCCAATTGCTTTTGCTGCATCTGCTGCTTTTGTACAACCTTTTTTTACAGCAATTGCTGCTCCTAATGTATAAGCCCAAGCTGCATTTTCAAAGCAAATTGGTTGTACTCCTTTTACGATTTCATATGGATTAAATCCTTTTTCTTTGCATATCTCTAATGCTTGTTCAAAACTTTCAATTCCGTATTTTTCCATGACTGGTTTGATTTGGTCTATTCTTCTTTCATAACTTTCAAATGTTACTGCCATTTTTATTCCTCCTTATTTTTCTAAAATTGATTTTTATTGCTCTCTTGGGTCAATCTTCTTAACTGCTTCATCAAATCTTCCGTATTTTCCAGAAGCCTTTTCAATAGCCTCTGTTGCTTCGATACCAGCTTTAATATTATCCATCATTTTTCCTAAATGAACATATTTATAACCAATAATTTGGTCATCTTTATCTAATCCTAATTCTACTATGTATCCTTCAGCAAGATTTAAATATCTAGGTCCTTTTAAAGAACTTGAATAAATCGTTCCTACTTGGCTCGTATGGCCTTTTCCTAAATCTTCTAAACCTGCTCCTACTGGAAGACCACCTTCTGAGAAAGCAGTTTGGGTTCTACCATATACAATTTGTAAGAACAATTCTCTCATAGCTGTATTGATAGCATCACATACTAGGTCTGTATTTAAGGCTTCTAATAAAGTTTTCCCTGTTAAAATTTCTCCTGCCATAGCAGCTGAATGAGTCATCCCTGAGCACCCAATCGTTTCAATTAATGCTTCTTGGATAATTCCTTCTTTTACATTTAAAGTTAATTTACATGCTCCTTGTTGAGGTGCACACCATCCAATCCCATGTGTTAATCCTGAAACGTCTTTAATTTCTTTTACTTTTACCCATTTTCCTTCTTCTGGAATTGGTGCTGGTCCATGATTTACACCTTTGCTTACTTCGCACATTTCTTCTAATTCTTTTGAATAAATCATTTTAATTGCTCCTTTCATTTCTCCATTTTATTTTAATTTTATGTAGGTTCTAATTGTTTTAATACAAAACATACATAAACTTTAATAACTTATTGGTTCTTCATCTTTTCAATTTCTTCTTTTGACAATAACAATTGATTCTTTCGTTTTTTCTCCGTTGTTTCTACTATTTCTTCAACCTCTTTTGTACTAGCATTTTCATTGCTATAAGCAATCACATTTTCAATATCTCTTATATAGATACCAGAATCATAATGCTCTTTTCTAGCCAACGTTTTTGCTCCTAATTGGTAACGCCTTAAAATCTCCTTATCCTCTTTGCTTACTTGTTCTTCGCCAATTCCTAGCATCTCATAACGCCATATCACATGTCTTTCATAGCTTGAAAAATCACTATGAACCAAATCTGTATAATCATATTCTACTTTAAATTTTAAGCTTTGGATTGTCATGGTTATATTGCTCCAAATTTCGTTTCTTTCTGATTTTCGAAACTCTTTTCTTAGTTCTTTGATTTTGGCATAAAGTAATTGGACCAATCGCAAATATTGACTTTCATCTAAATTGAATTTTGCTGGTATTTCATAGACATTGACAGCCTTCTTTTTAAAGATACCTTTTGGAATATAATAAAAGAATAATTCTCCTGTCTTTCCCTCTTCATCTGGTTCATCTAGGATAGAACTATAGAGATACAGCCTATCCCATTTTTCTGGTATCATATAAAATAGCTTTCTTTGTATATCTTCATAGATTTCCTTTACTTTTTTTGTATGATTTAACATATTTTTATCCCTTACTTACTAAACTATCTCCTGTCATTTCTTCTGGTTTTTCAAGTTTCATTAAATCTAGCATTGTTGGTGCTAAATCTGCTAATTTTCCACCTTCTTTTAGTTTTAAGGTACTATTCTTCGATACTAAAATTAATGGCACTGGATTGGTTGTATGAGCAGTATGTGGCTCTCCTGTACTATAATCTACCATTTGTTCTGCATTTCCATGGTCTGCTGTAATCAATAGATTTCCTTGTTTTTCTTCCACTAATTCCACTACTTTTCCTACACACTCATCAACTGCTTCTACTGCTTTTATGGCTGCTTCTAAACTTCCTGTATGTCCTACCATATCTGTATTTGCGTAGTTTAAAATAATACAATCATATTTATCCTCTTTGATAGCTGCTATTACTTTATCAGTTACTTCATAAGCACTCATTTCTGGCTTTTGGTCATAAGTTTCTACCTTTGGTGATGGTACTAGTATTCTGTCTTCCCCTTCGTATTGCTTTTCTTCTCCACCATTGAAGAAAAAGGTTACATGAGCATATTTTTCCGTTTCGGCAATACGTAATTGGGCAAATCCTTTTTGACTGATATATTCTCCAAAAGTATTATGCAAGGCTTCTTTCTTGAAGGCAACATGCACATTTGGCATGGTTTCATCATAATTCGTAAAACAAACATAATATAAATCCAAATCTTTTTTGGTTTCAAAACCATCAAATTCTGGGTCTACTAAAGCTCTTGTAATTTCTCTTGCTCTATCTGGTCTAAAATTAAAGAAAATAACAGAATCATGTTTTCCAATGGTTGCTACTGGTTCTTCTCCATTGCAAATTAGTGTTGGTTCTACAAATTCATCAAACACCTCTTTTTGGTAAGAATCTTCAATTGCTTTAACACTACTTCCTGCTTTATTTCCTTCTCCATTTACTAAAGCATCATAGCATTTTTTAACTCTTTCCCATCTCTTGTCTCTATCCATTGCATAAAATCTTCCTGCTATACTTGCAATTTTCCCCACTTGCTTTTCTTCCATTTTTTCCTTTAATTTTAGAATATAGCTTTCTGCTGATGCTGGTGGTGTATCTCTTCCATCTAAAAAACAATGCACATATACATTTTCAAAATCTCTTCTTTTTGCCATTTCTAGCAAACCATACAAATGACGGTTATGGCTATGTACCCCTCCATCCGATACTAATCCTAAAATATGCAATTTTGAATTGTATTTCTTACAATTTTCAATCGCTGCTATAAATTCTGGATTGGTAAAAAAGTCTCCATCCTCTATTGCTTTTGTAATTCTTGTTAATTCTTGATACACAATTCTTCCTGCTCCAATATTTGTATGTCCTACTTCTGAATTCCCCATTTGTCCTTCTGGCAATCCTACTGCTAGTCCACTTGTATGAATTTCAGTATGGACATATTTTTTCATTAGTTTATCTATATTAGGTGTTTTGGCAAGTTCAATGGCATTTCCATCTTGGTTTGGATTATCTCCAAAACCATCTAATATCATTAGCATTGTTAATTTATCTTTCATCGTTTACCACCTTTTCTTTCTCTGGGATTAGGGGACGTTCCTTAAAATCCCTGTTTTAATAATTTATTATTTTGCTAAATTCGTCTGCTTTAAGACTAGCACCTCCTACAAGTCCACCGTCTATATCAGACATTTCAAATAGTTCTTTGGCATTTGTGCTTTTAACACTTCCACCATATTGTATTATAACCCCATCTGCTACAATTTGTCCATAGATTTCGGCAATTTTATTTCGGATGGCTTTAATACTATTGTTAGCATCTTCTTTGGTCGCTGTTTTACCTGTTCCAATGGCCCAAATTGGTTCATAGGCAATGATAGTATTTTTTACTTGTTCATCTGTCAAACCTTCTAAGGCTAAGGCTGTTTGTTTGGTAATTATTTGTTCTGTTTGTCCTGCTTCTCTTTGTTCTAAAGTTTCTCCTACGCATACGATTGGCTTTAATTCATATTGAAAGGCTGCTTTCACTTTCTTGTTTACTGTTTCATCAGTTTCCTTAAAGTATTGTCTTCTTTCAGAATGTCCAATAATAACATATTCTACGTTGATGGATTTTAACATTTTTCCTGAAATTTCTCCTGTATAGGCTCCACTTTCTTCAAAATGCATATTTTGCGCTCCAATTTTAATGTTGGTATTTTGCGCTGTCAATAAAGCATAAAATAAATCGGTGTATGGTACACATAGCACCACTTCGCTTTTACTGTCTTTTACCATAGGAGCTAATTCTTCAATGAAGCTGATGGCTTCATTTGGAAGCATGTTCATCTTCCAATTCCCTGCAATAACTTTTTTTCTCATAAATTTTCCTCCTTTAATTTATATTTTTTAATAATTTTATTACTTCTTTCATTTCGTCTCTTCGTGCATAACTGCAATTTTCATCTTTCTTTTCAACCGCTTTTTCCATTTCTTCTATTGTAATATATTTTAATTCACTTAGTTCTTCTAAGCAAATGGTATAGTCTTCTATTTTTCGATTGGTTTCATAGAAATAATATCTTGTGTAATTATTATTAGTTGTTGTTTCATTTTCAAAGGCTTCCTTAAATGTAGAAAGTGGCGTTAATTCTTCTAGGGCAACTTCAATTCCTAATTCTTCCCTTATTTCTCTTATCATCGCTTCTTCAAAATCTTCTCCTGCGTCCACATGACCAGCTGTCATCCCCCATTTATTTGGTGCTTGCTTTTTGGTTGCTGCCCTTTTTTGAATTAAGTATTCTCCTTTTCTATTGCGAATTAATGCACATACTTCGCGATGCCATAAGCCTTTTTCGTGTATAATATCTTTATCTTCTTTGTTTCCTGTTAAGTTTCCTTCTTCATCTAAAACATCTAATAATTCCACTCTTTTTCCTCTTTTCTGTTATCTGGTTAAGCAATTCTCATTTTCTTGATAATACAATTTCCTTACTTGCTCAAAGATTTTTTCTATTTTTTTATCATATACTAATCCTGTTTTTCCTTGTCTTATCATTTCAAATGCTTCTTCCATAGGAAACCACTTCACATTTTTAACTTCTTCTTTTTGTCTAGTAATAGCTTCTAATTCTGTCATTAAACAATAAAACTGAACATAGTATCCTCTTCCATCGCAAATCAGATGCAATTCTTCTAATTTTTGTAACTTCTCAATAGCCTCGTTTCTTGCCTTTTGTTTTTCTTCTTCACTGCCACTATGCAATTCTTCTACATATTCTCGTATCATAGCTTGGGTTGGTGTTTCGTTATTGTCAATATGCCCGGAAACGATATCTAATGCATAAGGAGAAACTTTCTTTTCATGACTTCTTTCTTCTACTAAGATTTCTCCTTTTTTGTTTATAACAAAACAAGAAACCGTAACTAAGCAGTATTTTGTATTTAATTCCTGTTGTGGCAGAATACTTCCTTTATAGACTTTTTCGCCATTTTTTCCTTTTTCATAAATTTTATTGAAACTTCTTTTTGACTTTAGCCTTTCTTTAAATTGGTTCACATTTTACACCCTATCTTTTTTCTATTATCTAAATTTTCCTTTGAATCATTTATCTAGTTTCTTCTTCCCCAAACAAGGCTTTTAAAGACTGATTAATATAATTATCCATTTCTTCTTCCGTTGGAAGGAAATCGTACTTTGACTCCTGTTTTTCTTTCTTGTTTCCCTTTACTTTTTTAATAAATTCTTGTTCTTCTTTTGTGAAACGTCCTAATAAACCTGAAAAACCTGTTGTATTTTGTTGTGCAATTTCTTTTCTAAATTCTCTTTCTTTTTCTCCCATTTCTCTATCCCCTTTTTATTTATCTTGAAGACACTCTATTCCTGGTAATTTTTTCCCCTCTAAAAATTCTAGGGAAGCTCCTCCACCAGTAGAAATATGTGTCATTTTATCCTCTAAGCCTGCTTTTTTAACTGCTGCTGCTGAATCTCCTCCACCAATAATAGTAATACATCCTATCTCTGCTAAGGCTTTAGCTATCTCCTTCGTTCCCACAGCAAATTGTTCTACTTCAAATAAACCTAAAGGTCCATTCCATACAACTGTTTTTGCTTTTTTCAATTCTTCCCTAAATAATTTTATGGTTTCTTCTCCAATATCAAAGCCTTCCCAATTAGCTGGTATTTCATTATATTTAACGGTTTTACTTTCTCCTTCTGGATTTTCTGCTTTTGCTATTTTGGTATCCACTGGAAGGATAAGTTTTACATTCTTTTCCTCTGCTTTTTTCATCAAGTCTTTTGCTAAATCTAATTTATCCATTTCACAAATAGAGTCTCCTACTTCATAGCCTTGCGCTTTAAAAAATGTATATGCCATTCCTCCTCCAATTATTAGCGTATCTACCTTTTCTAACAAACTATCAATTACCCCTATTTTGTCTGATACTTTTGCACCACCCAAAATAGCAACAAAAGGTCTTTCTGGATTTGCAATTGCATTTCCTAAAAATTGTAATTCTTTTTCAATTAAAAAACCGGATACTGCTGGTAAGAACTCTGCTACACCAGCGGTTGAACTATGGGCTCTATGAGCAGAACCAAAAGCATCGTTAACATAGATTTCTGCCATATCAGCTAATTGTTTTGCAAATGTTTTATCGTTATCGGTTTCTTCTTTGTGAAATCTTACATTTTCTAGTAGCATAATTTGCCCATTTTGCAAACTTTCCGCTTTTGATTTTGCATCTTCTCCTACAACGTCTTTTGCCATAATCACTTCTTTTCCTAATAATTTTGCTAATTCTTCTGCTACTGGTTTTAATGAATATTCTGGCTTAAACTCTCCTTTTGGTCTTCCTAAATGAGAACACAAGATAATTGCACAGTCATTTTCTAATAAATATTGTATGGTTGGCATAGCAGCTACAATTCTTGTGTTATCGGTTATGTTTCTATTTTCGTCCATTGGCACGTTAAAGTCACAACGAACTAATACTTTCTTTCCTTTTAAATTCATATCCTTTACAGTTTTTTTATTCATTTTTCTTTCCTCCTAAAAATGTTTTTCTTTCATAGTATTTCCTCTTTTTCTAAACTGATACCATTTTATACCAAAAAAGATTACTTTTCAAGTATTCTATTAGTTTATTTTCTATTTTTCTTTCATAGTAATTCGTGAAAGTATTTCAATATAAGTATAGATAATCATTTATTGGTTTCTATACTTTTTTCTTTCCTACAATATAAAAAATGAGACAAAAAAGGGGTGTCCCTCTTGTCTCATTTTTTTCTTCTTATAATCCAATCTTTTTCACATGGGATTGGCAAACTTATTTTGACTTTTTGTCCCTTTACCCCTGGGCTTACTTCGTTAATGGCTTCGTTAGTTTCTTCGTTCCATAATTGTTCTATTTTGAATTCATATGGCTGTATTTTGTTTGGTACAATAATTTCTAAGGTGTCTCCTACTTGTAATTTATTTCTAATTTCTATCACGGATTTATCCTTATGATATTCAACTACTTTTCCACCAAATTCATAGTTTTCGTTGTACTGTCTTCCCCCATATTCTTGGATATCTTTGTTATTTCTATCATTAAAGTAAAAGGTTGTTAAGCCTCTTGTTTTTACTTTTTCTAATTCGGCTAAATACTTAGTAGCATCATAATTTTGTGGGTCTTTTTGGTAATCATCTATGGCATTTCGGTAGGCATTTACTACACTTGCTATATAATATTCTGTTTTTAATCTTCCTTCTATTTTTAGACTATCCACTCCCATTTCCATGATTTCTGGTAGTTCCTTGATTAAGCATAAATCTTTGGAAGAAAAGATACTGGTTCCATATTCGTTGGTTTCAATTGGCATAAATTCTCCTGGGTTGTTTTTTTCTTCTGCATACAGGTTATAAGACCATCGACAACTTTGCACACAGTCTCCTAAATTAGCACTTCTGCAAGATAAGAAGTCACTTAAGAAGCATCTTCCAGAAAAAGCAAAACAGATAGCTCCATGGATAAAAATTTCTACTTCTAAGTCTTTGGGTTTGTTTTCCATGATATAACGCAACTGCTCTTTGTTCATTTCTCTTGCCATAATTACTCTTTTAGCCCCATTTTTATACCAAAAGTTACAGTCGTGTAAACTTACGATATTGGCCTGTGTACTTACATTAATAGGAACTGATGGTGCATATTTTTTTAAGATTTCTATCACCCCTACGTCTGCTGCAATAATTCCGTCTGGTTTTAAGGTTTCTAATTTTTTCGCCATTTCTATGATTTCTTCGTATTTTTCATCCCAGGCAAATATGTTTAAGGTGACATATATTTTTTTACCTATTTCATGGGCATATTTTATGGTTTTTTCTAAATCGTCGTCTTTCATATCAGCTCTTGCTCTTAGTGATAAGGACGAGGTTCCACAATATACGGCATCTGCTCCATATTGATACGCTGTTTTTGCTTTTTCGTAGGACCCTGCTGGGGCTAGTAATTCGATTTTTTTCATTTTATATTCCATTCCTTTCTCGCTTCGCTCAAAAGGCACACATAGGAATG
>CANPHV010000065.1 GCA_947573965.1 uncultured Clostridium sp. | reverse complement strand
TAATGAGTAGCTTTGATAATAGCGGAAAATTGGATTATACACAGTTAAAAACAAATTTGGATAATGTAGAAGGAATTGATAAAGAAACAGTGCCATCACCTACTATAACTAGGTTACCAATTACGGTAAATGTAGATGAATATGATGTGAAGATTGATGAAAATGGAAAAGTGACAGTGTCAGGGGAAAACACAGAAGATAATCCAACGCCAAATCCACCAACGTCAAATTTGCCATCTACAGAAGATACCAAACCATATTTACCAGAAGGAGCAACAGTTGATGAGGAGCATAATACCTTAGAAAATGGGTTAGTAATAAAGGATGAAAATAATAATGAATGGGTATGGATCGAAGTACCAAAATCTATCTATACAAATACAACGTATAATGGAGGAACAGCCCCTACAAGTTCAGAAGATTATGCAAAAATAGAAAGTACAATGCAAGCCTATGCTAGTGCTTATAGAGGAAGTTACACAGATACCTCTTATTCATCAGATCAACATGGATTTGCAGATGAGACAGAATATAATAACTGGAAAAATTCAATGTTAAAAAGTGTGTATGAAAGCGGAGGATTTTATATTGGAAGATATGAAGTTGGAACAGAAACAGCAAGATTTTCAAAAAACGATGCACTAACTACACCACTAATTCAAAGAGATAAATATCCTTATAATTATGTGACTTGTAGTCAAGCACAAACTTTAGCAAAACAATTATCAACAGGAGGAAAAACAGGTAGCTTAATGTTTGGAATTCAATGGGATTTAGTCATGAAGTTTTTAGAAGAAAAAGGAGCAAAAACACAAACAGAATTAAAAACAAATTCATCTAGTTGGGGAAATTATTATAATGTATCATTTGATATAAAAAGAGAACAAGGATTATATACAACATCACCAACTATATCTGGTTCTTGGAATACAGCAAGTAATTATACAAAGCCAAGTTCAAAGGTATTACTAACGACAGGAGCGACTGATAGAAATAGTGCATTAGGAATTTATGATTTAGCTGGAAATATATTGGAATGGACTTTAGAATACTCTACCTTTACCTACAGTCCGTGTGCCAATAGGGGTGGCAGTTACTACAGCAGTGGCTCGGCTAATCCAGCCTCCAACCGCTACGGCTACAGCACTACCGATGCCGGCGACCGCATTGGGGGGCGTCCAGCTTTATGGTAGGACTGAACGCTAAAGCCCAAAAATCAAAACAAGTAGAACAGCAGTTTTAGATAGAAGAAATTGAATATGAGGACAACAACAGTGGCAGCCACTATGTTTACAACAACAGTGACTGTTTTTGTGCGCTTTAAAGTACAAAAGCAGGCGCGAAAAAAGAGAAAGTGGTGATAAAAATGGGATTTAGTAAAATGATGGAATTATTACAAGTAAAAAACAAAGGAAAAATCGTATTATGCAATACAGGAAATTTCTATATAGCTATTGGAAAAGATGCTGTACTGTTAAATGAATTATTAGGACTAAAATTAGGATGTCTAAAACCAGAAATGTGCAAAGTATCTTATTTAACCCAAAATATTACAAATTTGTAAAAACGTGTTGACATAGGGAAATAAGCGTTGTATAATAAATAGGCATGAATAAATAAGCGTTGAAGCCAAATGTGGCTACATCCTTACGGAAAAGTAGGATGGAGGGAACTTTGGTGGAGTATGTTATGGCAAAGACCAGGCGGTAAGAAAATGTACTTATCCCAAAATTATCATGCAATTTTTGGGTTTTTCTAAAGGTGATATTCGAAACACCAGAGTGCGTTTTAACTTGCCATAGTAAAATATTTTATTCGAAGGAGGGAAAATTACAATGGCAAACACAGTAGCAACAAGTGAGAAAATTAGAATAAGACTAAAAGCTTATGACCATGTAGTTTTAGATCAGTCTGCTGAAAAGATAGTAGATACTGCTAAGAAAACAGGAGCAAAGGTATCAGGTCCTATTCCATTACCAACACAAAAAGAAGTCGTAACAATCTTACGTTCTCCACACAAATACAAAGACTCAAGAGAGCAATTTGAAATGAGAACCCATAAAAGAGTAATCGACATCTTGTATCCAACACAAAAAACAGTTGACAGTCTAATGAAATTAGAATTACCAGCTGGTGTTGATATTGAAATTAAGTTGTAGTGTTAACGAAAACGAGTATGTAAATACGAAGTTTGAGTGTTACAGTCAACTTATGCAATCGAACGTAGTGAGATTGTATTCATTATAAATAAAGAACTACATAGATATGTAGCAACAAAAACCAAGCTGAAAGCAAAACGATTTCAGCCAATAGTTAGGAGGAAAGAAAATGAAAGGAATTATCGGTAAAAAAATCGGTATGACACAAATCTTCGACGAAAAAGGAAACGTTATTCCCGTAACAGTAATTGAAACAGCAGGAAACATCGTAGCACAAGTAAAAACAGTAGAAACAGACGGATATGACGCAATCCAATTAGGGTATGGAGAAGTAAAAGATAAACATATAAATAAACCAGAAGCAGGACATTTTGCAAAAGCAAAACTTGCTAATAAAAAACATTTAAGAGAATTCAGATTAGGAGATGTAGCAAACTACAAAGTAGGAGATGAAGTAAAAGCGGACATTTTCGAAGCTGGAGAAAAAGTAGACGTACAAGGAACTTCAAAAGGAAAAGGATTCCAAGGTGTTATCAAAAGACATGGACAACACAGAGGACCAATGGGACATGGTTCTATGTATCATAGAAGACCAGGTTCAATGGGGGCTTGTGCAACACCAGGTAGAGTATTTAAAGGTAAAAAACTACCAGGACATATGGGAAGAGTAACCATTACAATCCAAAACTTAGAAGTAATAAGAGTAGATATGGATAAAAATGTAATCTTAGTAAAAGGAAGTGTTCCAGGAGCAAAAGGAGCCATTCTAAAAGTTAAATCAGCTGTAAAGGCTACTAAATAGGGAAGGAGGAAAATAGAATGCCAAAAGTAGACGTATATGATTTAAAAGGTAAAAAAGTAAGTGATATAGAATTAGCTGAAAATGTATTTGGAATTGAACCAAATGAAAATATTGTACATAGCGTACTTGTAAATTATTTGGCTAATCAAAGACAAGGTACACAAAGTACTAAAACAAGAGCAGAAGTTTCTGGTGGTGGTAAAAAACCATGGAGACAAAAAGGAACAGGTAGAGCAAGACAAGGTTCAACAAGAAGCCCACAATGGATTAAAGGTGGTATCGCGTTAGGACCAAAACCTCGTTCTTACAAATATACCGTTAATAAAAAGGAAAGAAGATTGGCAATTAAATCAATCTTAAGTTCTAAAGTATTAGAAAAAGAATTAACAGTAGTTGATAAATTAGAAGTAAAAGAAATCAAAACAAAGCTAATTGCAAAAGCATTAGTTGACTTAAAAGTAGAAGGAAAAACATTAATCGTTCTTCCAGAAAACAACAAAAATGTTTACATGTCAGCAAGAAACATTGAAGGTGTAAAAGCGATTACCGCAAACAACATCAATGTATTTGATTTATTAAAATATACAAATCTAATTTTATCAGTAGACACTGTTAAAAAATTAGAGGAGGTGTACGCTTAAATGAAACCAGAAGAAATCATTATAGCACCAATTGTTACAGAAAAAAGTAACGACCAATTACAAGAAGGAAAATACACCTTCGAAGTAAACAAAAAAGCAACAAAAGTTGAAATCGCAAAAGCGGTTGAAAAACTTTTTGAAGTAAAAGTATTAAAAGTAAATACCATGAATGTAAATGGTAAAAAGAAAAGAGTAGGATATCATGTAGGTAAAACTTCAGATTGGAAAAAAGCAATTGTTACCATTGATACCAACCCAGAAGATGCTTCTTATTTAGCAAAAGGTGGAAAAACAACAAAAGTTTCTAAAAAGTATAAAGACTCAATTGATGAATTTATGGGAGCTTAGTTAGAAGATGAAGTTTGAAAGGATATTAAAATGAGTTTTTTTTCAAAAATAATAGAAGTATTTACTAAGGAATATAGGCAAGAAATTGAATATAAGGAACAGATGAGAAAAAATGTAGATAAATTCAAATTAAAAAATAGTCAAGAACGATTGGGTTTATCAGAAAGATTAAAAAGTCAAATTGATACTAATATTGAAAGCAACTTTCGAATAGAAGTGAATCCTAATCCTGTAAGGGATGAAGAAAGAGAAGTTTAAGGCAATATCTAAAAAGGCTAGGGAAATAAAAAAGATTCAATTGATGAATTTATGGGAGCATAAGTTATGAAAGAAGACAGAAAAGAATTCAAAAAAACTTTAAGAGTAATACAAGGTGAAATGCCATCTAAGAAAGCAATGCCACATATTGTTACAAAGCAATTTGAAGAATTAAAAATGGAAGTAGAAAAAGTAAAGAACTATAAATACTCACAAGTAGAGGAAACGAAGAAATTAATTCTTGAATATCAAAAGATATATGGTCTTTGTTTAGAAAAGATAGACGCAAGTAAGATTGAAACATGGGATAAACTATATCAAAGTTTGGGAAAAGCATTGTTAGTTATCAAAGAAGCACAAACAATGCAAGAAAATGAAAAAGGAAAAGCCCAAGAAGAAGCAAGTTCAGAAATTGCAGAAGGATGAACTTACTAAATATCTGGAGAAAACCAGGAAAATAAATAAAAAGGAGAGAAATAAAAATGGGAATGAAACACTTTAAACCATACACACCATCCAGAAGAAACATGACAGTTTCAGACTTTGGAGAAATCACAAAGAAAACTCCTGAAAAATCTTTATTAGCAAAGAAAAAGAAAAATGCAGGAAGAAACTCATATGGTAGAATAACAGTAAGACATCAAGGTGGTGGAAACAGACAAAAATATAGAATTGTCGATTTTAAAAGAAGAAAAGACGATATGATAGCAACTGTAATTGGAATTGAATATGACCCAAACAGAAGTGCTAATATCGCATTAATTCAATACGAAGATGGAGAAAAAGCATATATTTTAGGACCACAAGGATTAAAAGATGGAGACAAAGTAATCTCTGGCGAAACAGCAGATATCAAACCAGGAAACTGTATGCCAATTAACGCTATTCCAGTTGGTACTTTAATTCACAACATCGAACTAAATCCAAAACAAGGTGGAAAATTAGTAAAAGCAGCAGGACAAAGTGCACAATTAATGGCAAAAGAAGGAAAATATGCACACGTAAGACTTCCATCTGGAGAAATGAGATTAATTTTAGCAACTTGTAGAGCTACGATTGGAGTAATCGGAAATAGTGACCACGAGAATGTTAAAATTGGTAAAGCTGGTAGAAAAAGACATATGGGTATTAGACCAACCGTTAGAGGTTCTGTTATGAACCCAGTAGATCACCCTCATGGTGGTGGTGAAGGTAGAGCACCAGTAGGACACGCAGGTCCAATGACACCTTGGGGCAAACCAGCACTTGGTTATAAAACAAGAAATAAAAAGAAACAATCTAATAAGTTTATTGTTAAGAGAAGAAAATAAGGAGGAGAAATTTAATGTCAAGATCAAGCAAGAAAAAACCATTTGTAGCGCCTGAACTATTAAAAAGAATAGAAGCTATGAATGAATCTGGAAACAAAGAAGTTTTAAAGACATGGTCTAGAGCTTCAACCATATATCCACAAATGGTTGGTCATACCATTGCTGTACATGATGGAAGAAAACACGTTCCAATTTATATAGCAGAAGAAATGATTGGTCACAAATTAGGTGAATTTGCTCCTACAAGAACCTTCAAAGGTCATGCAGGAGACAAGAAAACAAACAAATAAAAGTGCGAGGAGGTAAAGAAAAGTGCAAGAGCAAGAAACAGTAGTTAGAACAGAAGCTAAAGCAACTTTAAAGTATGCTAGAATTTCTAGCAGAAAAGTTAAAATCGTAGCAGATTTAATCAGAGGAAAAGCGGTTGATGAAGCTTTAGCTATCGTGAAATTCACACCAAAAGCATCATCAGAAATCATAGAGAAATTATTAAAATCAGCGATGGCAAATGCTGAAAACAATCATGATATGAAACATGATAACTTATATGTTGCTGAGATCTATGCAAATCAAGGACCAACTTTAAAAAGAATACGTCCTGCTGCAAAAGGTTCAGCAGTAAGAATTAGAAAAAGAACAAGTCATATAACAATAGTTTTAAAAGAAAAGGAGGACTAGAAAGCAGATGGGACAAAAAGTACATCCAACAGGTGTAAGAGTTGGAATCATAAAAGACTGGAATTCTAAATGGTATGCAGATTCTAAAAATTTTGCAGATTATTTAGTAGAAGACCAAAAAATCCGTAAATTTTTAAAGAAAAAATTATATCTTGCTGGTATTTCTAAAATTGAAATTGAAAGAACAGCAAAAGCAATCAAAGTTAATTTACACACAGCAAAACCAGGAATTGTTATTGGAAAAGGTGGAGCAGGTGTAGAAAGTGTAAAAGCAGAATTAACAAAATTAATTGGTAAAGATGTTAATTTAAACATCGTAGAAGTTAAAAATATGGATACAGATGCTCAATTAGTAGCAGAAAATATTGCAGGACAATTAGAAAGAAGAATTTCATTCAGAAGAGCCATGAAACAATGTATGCAAAAATCTATGAAATCAGGTGCCTTAGGAATAAAAACAGCAGTATCTGGAAGATTAGGTGGAGCAGATATGGCTAGAACTGAATTCTATAAAGAAGGAAATATTCCATTACAAACTTTAAGAGCAGATATTGATTATGGATTTGCAGAAGCAGATACCACTTATGGAAAAATCGGTGTAAAAGTTTGGATTTATAAAGGAGAAGTTCTTCCAGAGAAGAAAATGGAAGGAGGAGACCAATAATGCCATTAATGCCAAAAAGAACAAAACATAGAAAAGTACAAAAAGGTAGAATGAGAGGAAAAGCAACAAGAGGAAATAAAGTTACTGATGGTGAATTCGGAATTCAAGCAGTAACAGGAGCTTTAATTACAGGAAATCAAATTGAAGCAGCCAGAATTGCGATGACTCGTTATATTAAAAGAGGTGGAAAAGTTTGGATTAAAATCTTTCCAGATAAACCAATTACAGCAAAACCTATCGGAACTCGTATGGGTAAAGGTAAAGGTGCACCTGAATATTGGGTAGCAGTTGTAAAACCAGGAAGAGTAATGTTTGAAATTGCTGGTGTACCAGAAGAAACTGCTAGAGAAGCCTTAAGACTTGCTATGAACAAACTACCTAATAAAACAAAATTTGTAGCAAAAGAAACAGAAAAGGTAGGTGAAAATGATGAAGATAAGTAAAATAAGAGAAATGTCTTCACCAGATTTAGAAAAAGAATTAGGTGAACTAAAAACAGAATTGTTCAAATTGAAATTTAGTTTAGCTACCAATGGGTTAGATAATCCTATGAAAATAAAAGAAGTAAAAAAAGATATAGCTAAAATAAATACAGTTTTAACAGAAAGAAAAATTGCAGACACCAAAAAAGCATAAATAGCCAAGAAAGGAGAAATCTAAATGGAAGAAAGAAATCTTCGTAAAATAATGATTGGTACAGTTACCTCTAATAAGATGGATAAAACAGTTGTCGTAGCTGTTGAAACTAGTGTTAGTCATAAAGTATATGGTAAAACAGTAAAAAGAACTTATAAATTAAAAGCACATGATGAAGAAAATGTTTGCCAAATCGGTGATAAAGTAAAAGTAATGGAAACAAGACCACTTTCTAAAGATAAAAGATGGAGAGTAGTTGAAGTTGTAGAAAAAGCAGATATTAAATAGAAAAATTTGGAAGGAGGAGCCATAAATGATACAACAACAAACAAGATTAAAAGTAGCAGACAATACTGGTGCAAAAGAAATTATGTGTATCAGATGTTTAGGTGGGTCATATAGAAAAACCTCTAATATTGGAGATATCATAGTTGCTTCTGTTAAATCAGCAACACCAGGTGGCGTGGTTAAAAAAGGTGACGTTGTAAAAGCTGTTATCGTAAGATCTAAAAATGGATTGAGAAGAGCAGATGGTTCATATATTAAATTTGATGAAAATGCAGCTGTTATTATTAAAGAGGACGGAACTCCAAAAGGAACTCGTATCTTTGGTCCAGTTGCAAGAGAATTAAGGGAAAAGGATTATATGAAAATTCTTTCATTAGCCCCAGAAGTTCTTTAGACCGTTAACTCAAATGTCTAGTAGACATTTGAGTGTTACGGAATAAAGATGCATAGGTTTAAATTTTGTTAATGAATACAGCCCATAGGCTGGATGAATGTTACAAAATATTAACCGTAGCTTCTATAAAATTATAAAGAATACAAAGTAAAGGAGGAAATTCCTAAAATGAGAATCAAAAAAGGTGATAACGTTCAAGTTTTATCTGGTAATGACAAAGGTAAAACAGGAGAAGTGTTAGAAGTAAATCCAAAGACAGATAAAATCATAGTAAAAGATGTTAATATTAGAAAAAAACATGTAAAAGCTAGAAAACAAGGCGAAGAAAGTGGGATTTTATCAGTAGAATGTGCTATACCAAGTTCAAAAGTAAATGTAGTATGCTCAAAATGTGGCAAAGCTACTAAAGTTGGGTATAGTGTAGAAAAAGACCAAAAAGTTCGTATTTGTAAAAAATGCGGTGCAAAATTAAAATAGAGTAAAAGAAAGGAGGATTTATAAAGCATGGAAAAATTAAGAGAACAATATGAAAAAGAAGTAATCCCAGCATTAATGAAGAAATTTGAATATAAGTCAGTTATGCAAGTTCCAAAACTTGATA
>CANPHV010000064.1 GCA_947573965.1 uncultured Clostridium sp. | reverse complement strand
GAAAATCAAAATATTCAGACAAAGGAGATTCCATAGGAAATCAAATAGAACTAGCAAAAGAATATATTAAAAAGAACTATCCAGAAAATGAATATAAAATAGAAATTGCAATATTTGAAGATGAAGGATTTTCAGGAGGAAGTATAGAAAGACCAAAATTCAAACAATTTTTAGAAGAAGAAAAAGAAAATCCATTTGATATATTAATTAGTTATAGACTAGACAGAATAAGTAGAAATATAGCCGATTTTTCTAGTCTAATGAATGAATTAAACAAACTAAATACAAGTTTTGTATCTATAAAAGAACAATTTGATACAACAACACCAATGGGAAGAGCCATGATGTACATAGCATCCGTATTTGCACAACTAGAAAGAGAAGTAATAGCAGAAAGAATAAGAGACAATATGTTAGAACTTGCCAAAACGGGAAGATGGCTAGGAGGAGACACACCACTTGGGTTTGATTCAGAAAAAGTTGAAATCATGCAAATAGCAGAAGAAAATACAAACGCAAATACAATACAAAACAAAAATAAAAAAGCCTACAAATTAAAAATAAACGAAGAAGAAAAGCAAAAAGTACAACTAATTTTTAAAAAATACTTGGAATGTAAATCATTAGCAGGATTAGAATACTACCTATTAAAAAATAAAATATATACTAGAAAAGGAAAAGAATTTAGAAAATACTCATTAAAAAACATACTTACCAATCCAGTATATAGTCAAAATGACAAAGACATCTTACAATATTTTAAAAATAGGGGAAAAACTATATATACAGAGCAAGATGGAAGGGAAAAGTTTGATGGAAAATATGGAATTATTGCTTACAATAAAACAGATAATAATAAAAAAGAAAGACCATTAAAAGATTGGATTATAGCAGTTGGATTGCATAAAGGATATGTAACAGGAAAAGAGTGGGTACAAGTACAGGAACTGTTAGAAAAAAACAAAGATAAATCTTATCGAGCAAGTGTTAATCCTACCAATAAAACAATATTTTCAGGAATATTGCATTGTAAAAAATGTGGTAGCAAAATGATACCAAAATCAAACAGAAAAAATAAAGATGGAACAACAACTTATTATTATGTTTGTAGAGAAAAAGACAGAACAAGAAGGATAAATTGTAATTCTCATAATGTAAAAGGAAATGAATTAGATAATAATTTTATTAACATTTTGAAAGATATATTTTTACCAAATACAGCAGTCTATCAAGAATTAAAAAATATAGCATTCAATCACAATCCAAAAGAAGATATAACAGCAGAAATCGAAATGTTAAAAAAAGAATATGAAAAGAACGAAAAAGAAATCAAAGATTTAGCCCAAAAAGTAAAATATATTGATATTTCTGTAATTAGCATTGTTAATCAAGAATTAATAAAAGCACAAAATAAAAAAGAAGAATTAAAAAACAAGATTGATGTTTTGGAACATTCAAAAAGTCATAATAAGAAGATGAACACAAAGTTAAGCAAAGGTTCAAAATACATATTAAATATCATAGACAATTGCTTTAATATATTTGAAACCATTGACTTAAAATCTAAAAAAGACATTCTAAACTTATTGATAGAAAGTGCTTATGGAGAAGGAGACACCATTGAAATTAAATTGTTAAATACAAAAATAACCGAAAATCAAAAGAAAACTCTTGTGTTGTCATCAGAAAAGAGGAGCAGATGCTGTAATGACATCCGTACTTGCTAATCAATGTGACATTGGTTTTGCAGGACCAGAAGCATCTATCTATGTCTATAACGAAGGAAAAGAAGACTTTTGCCAAGTATTTGCACAAATGACCCAAAAAGATGGTTCATTTTTGGTAGCAAGAGACAAAACTGAAAACTTTTCTTGGCAAGATTTAAAGGGAAAATTAGTAATACCAGGTAGAAAAGGTGGTGTACCATATATGACATTAGAATATGTGTTAAAGAAAAATGGTATTGACCCACAAAAAGATACGACCTTAGATGATAGTATTAAGTTTGATTTAATGGCGGGTGCTTTTGCAAGTGGAGATAGTGACTATGTTACTTTATTTGAACCAACGGCTTCTATGACACAAAATCAACAAAAAGGATACATTGTAGCATCAGTAGGAGAAGCAGCTGGAGAAATTCCTTATACGGCTTATTTTGCTAAAAAAAGTTATATGGAAGAAAACCAAGAAACCATCCAAAAGTTTACCAAAAGTATTTATAAAGGGCAACAATGGGTAAAAGAGCACAGTAGTAAGGAAATAGCGCAAGCGATTCAAAGCTTTTTTCCAGATACAGATATAGAAATGTTAGAGGCAGCCATTCAAAGTTATCAAGACATTGATGCTTGGAGTGATACACCAATGCTAAAAGAAGAAGCTTTTAATCGTCTGCAAGAAGTTATGACAATGGCGGGAGAATTACAAGAAAAAGTACCTTATGAAAAAATTGTAAATAACCAATATGCTGAGAAAGCAATTCAATAAAAATGGAAAAAACAGAGCTAGAAGGGACGGACCTTTTTGGCTCTGTTTTTTCTTGTTCATTTGAAATTTTGCAAATTGTCTTAAAAATAAAATTTTACATATAATTCAAAAAATATATTGACAAATGGAACCCATAATGATATATTTACTTTTGAAAAAGGAGTGGTAAAAATGGAAATTGATTACAAGGTAATAGGACAAAGGATAAAAGATGCAAGAAAAGGGAGAGGCTGGTCACAAGAGCAACTATCTGAACAATTAGATGTTACAACTGTGTATATTAGTAGAGTAGAAAGAGGGTCAACACAAATTAATTTAAAGAGATTAGTACAAATTGGAAATGTGCTAAATGCTAGCATAGAATATTTGATTGGAGGTGCTCTACCAAAAAATCATAATTATTTGAACCGAGAATTATATGAAGTGTTATTAAATTGTAGTCCAGATAAACAACGTCTCATTTATAATATTGCTCAAATTGTATCAAGTGTAAAATTTGTATAAAAAATGTTGAGTTTCGATTTTTTTTAATTAGAAAAATCGAAACTTTTTCAAACCAAACTATGTTAATTTGTTGACAGCGATTTTCATATTTGATAAAATGCCACTAGTGAATATTATTTTCCAAAATAGGGAATAATAAGCAAAAGAAACAAGAAATAGAAAACGAAAGAAAGGTTAGAATGTATGAGTATTAAAAATTTAAGAAAGCAAAGAAAAACCAACAAAGGTATCACTTTAATTGCATTAGTAATAACAATAATTGTCTTGTTAATTTTAGCAGCAGTGAGTATTGCAACCTTGACAGGAGAAAATGGGATTTTAAGCAAAGCCAATACTGCTAAAACAGAAACAGAGAAAGCAGGAGCCAAAGAAAAGGTACAAATGGCAGTAATGAGTAGTTTTGATAATAGTGGAAAACTAGATTGTACACAGTTAAAAACAAACTTAGATAAGGTAGAGGGAATTGACAAAGAAACAGTGCCATCACCCACTATAACTGAATTGCCAATTACGGTAAAAGTAGATGGATATGATGTAAAGATTGATGAAAATGGAAAAGTGATAGTAAAAGGAGAAAGTATAGGAGGAAATCCAACACCAAATCCACCAACGTCAAATTTGCCATCCACAGAAGATACTAAACCATATTTACCAGAAGGAGCAACCGTTGATGAGGAGCATAATACCTTAGAAAATGGGTTAGTAATAAAGGATGAAAATAATAATGAATGGGTATGGATCGAAGTACCAAAATCTATCTATACAAATACAACGTATAATGGAGGAACAGCCCCTACAAGTTCAGAAGATTATGCAAAAATAGAAAGTACAATGCAAGCCTATGCTAGTGCTTATAGAGGAAGTTACACAGATACCTTTTATTCCACTGAACAACATGGATTTGCAGATGAAACAGAATATAATAATTGGAAAAATTCAATGTTAAAAAGTGTATATGAAAAGGGAGGATTTTATATTGGAAGATATGAAGTTGGAACAGAAACTGCAAGATTTTCAGAAAATGATGCTTTAACAACCCCGCTAATTCAAAGAGATAAATACCCTTATAATTTTGTAACTTGTAGTCAAGCACAAACATTAGCAAAACAGTTAGCAACAGGAGGAAAACAAGCAAGTTTAATGTTTGGAATTCAATGGGATTTAGTATTAAAATTTATCGAGGAAAAAGGAGTAAAAACACAGGAAGAATTAAAAACAGATTCATCTAGTTGGGGAAACTATAATAATGTATCATTTGATGTAAAAAGAGAACAAGGATTATATACAACATCGCCAACTATTTCTGGTTCATGGAATGTAACAAGTAATTATACAAAACCAAGTTCAGATGTTTTATTAACGACAGGAGCGACTGATAGAAATAGTACATTAGGAATTAATGATTTTGCTGGAAATGTGCATGAGTGGATACTCGAATATTATACCAATACTAGCTATCCATGTGTAACTAGGGGTGGTAGTTATAACTATAATGGTTCCAATAGTTCAGCTTCTTATCGTGGTTACGGCAGTACTTTTAGTTCTTATGACTACATTACCTTCCGACCAGCTTTATGGTAGAATTAAGTTCCAAGTCGAAACTGTAAATTGTACAATAAAACTAGTCAAAACTCTCAAGTAAAATTGAGCAAAATTGACTAGTTTTATTATACAATATAAAAAGACTTAGGCAAAAAAATGTATAAAAACTTCTCTTTACAAAAACACGAAAATAGTATAAACTTGTAGAAGATTGGGAAAAAATATATACTAAAGGTGGATTAAATAAATGTATTTAAAAAAACTAGAACTACAAGGATTTAAATCCTTTGCAGACAAAACCGTATTAGAATTCAGACCAGGAATTACAGGAGTAATCGGACCAAACGGTTCTGGGAAAAGTAACATATCAGACAGTATAAGATGGATACTTCGGAGAACAAAGTATGAAATCACTAAGAGGAGCCAAAGCCTTAGACCTAATATTTGCAGGAACGCAAAACAGAAAATCATTAGGCTTTGCCGAAGCCTCTTTGGTATTTGACAATACCGATGGAGCATTACCAATTGAATATACCGAAGTAACCGTAACTAGAAAAATATATCGAAGTGGAGAAACAGGGTATTTCATTAACAAAGTACCATGTAGACTAAAAGACATCCAAGAATTATTTATGGATACAGGAATTGGAAAAGATGGCTATTCCATTATTGGACAAGGCAAAATTGACGAAATTTTAAGTAATAAATCAGAAGACAGAAGACACATTTTTGAAGAAGCAGCAGGAATTGTAAAATTTAGAGCCAGAAAAGAAGAAAGCGAAAAAAAGCTAGAACACACCAAATTAAATTTGCTTAGAATTAACGATATTTTAGCAGAAATTGAAAGTAACATAGAGCCATTAAAAGCACAATCAGAAAAAGCTAAAAAATATTTAAATTTAAAAGAAGAACTAAAAAGCATTGAAATAGGATTATTCTTATATAACATAGAGAAATATAAAGCTAGTTTAGAAGAAATCGTAAAAGATGAAGAAATCTACAACAATCAATGTACAGATGAAGAAGAAAAACTAGAAAGAATTAAACAACTAAAAGAAGAATTAAAAACACAAGTAGAAGCCATAACAAACCAAATAGAAGAAATGTCAAACTTAGGATTTGCCAGCCAAAAAGAAATTGAAATGTTAAATTCAGACATAAACGTTGCCAACACAAGAATTCATAACAACCAGGAAAATAAAGAAAGATTTGAAAAAGAAATTGAAGAACTAACCACTAAAAAGCAAGAACTTGAAGACGAGCTGAAACAAAAAGAAGAAAAAAAGGTAAACCTAAAGCAAAACAAAGAAAAATTTGAAAAAGAATTACAAGAAAAAGAAGAAGAATTAGCAAAATTAACAGAGAAGCTATCTACAAAAGAGTTAGAAATCGAAGCAAAAAAACAAAAAGTAGAAGAAAACACCGATAAAAAATATGAATTACAAGCTGAAATTCATACGCAAGATATCAACCATGAAAACCACGTAAAAAGACAAAACCAAATCAAAGGAGAAATAGCAAATTACATTTCAGAATTAGACAGCACAAGACTTAAGAAAGACGAAATAGCAAAAGAATTCTATGAAATTGATAGCAAAAGAAATAAAATAGTAAAATCAATTGAAGAAATCAGTAACTTAAAAGAAGAAGCAGACAAAAAAATTAACCAATATCAAACCAGTATTCATACCTATCAAAGTGAAATGAGAATTAAAGAATCCAAATTAAAATTCTTAATCGAGACAGAAAAAGAAAAAGAAGGGTACATAAAAAGTGTCAAATCACTTTTAAAAGACTGTGAAAATGTGAAAGACTTAGGAAAAGGAATGCATGGTGTTCTAGCCAATGTCATAGATGTACCAGAAGAATATCAAACTGCCATTGAAATGTGTCTAGGAGCAAGCCTGCAAAACATTGTAACAGAAACAGAGCAAGACGCTAAAAAATTAGTAGAACATTTAAGAAAAAACAACTTAGGAAGAGCATCCTTTTTGCCAATTGCATCTGTAAAAGGAAAGAAATTAGAAAAAATCAAAGGAAATGAAAAAGGTTTAATAGGAATTGCATCAGACCTTATTAAATTTGACAAAAAGTATGAGCAAATTGTTATTAGTTTATTAGGAAGAACCGTGATTGTAGACAATATGGAGACAGCCATTAAAGTGGCAAAACAAAACAGCTATTCTTTTCGAATTATTACAACAGAAGGAGACGTTATCAATGCGTCAGGTAGTATTACAGGAGGTTCTGTTGCCAAAAAAACAGTAAATATCTTGGGAAGAGGAAAAGAAATCGAAAAACTAGAAAAAGACATTAAAAATTTGCAAGCAAAAATTGAAAAACTAGAAAAAGAAAAACAAGAATATGAAAACTCAATTCAAGATACGCTAGAAGATGCTACTAGTTTAGAAAAGGAACTACAAGAAATTGATATTACTTATGCCACTGAAAAGCAAAAAGTAGTAGCCATTGACGAGAATATTGCTAAAATAGAAGAAAGACTAAATAAATTAAAAGAAGAGCAAGAGGGATTAGAAAAACAAAAGCAAGAAGCGATGGCGACTAAAGAGGCAATAAATAAGCAAATTGAGGAAATAACAGTAGAAACAGAAGAACTAACTAAAATTATTAGTGAATTTGTAGAATTAAACAAAGACAATCAAAAATATGTAGATGACTTAAATTATGATATTACAAATTTGAAAATTTCAGTATCTTCTTTTGATGAAAGTGAAGCATCTATGGAAGAGATCCAAGATAGAATTAAAACAGAAATTGATAATGCCAATAAAAGCATTGAAAATAAGAAAAATCAAATTGAACAAATGGTACATGACAATTTTGAGTTAGAACAATCAATGGAAGAAATCAAAGAGAAAATAGAAAAGATTAAGCAAGAAGTACAAAATAGTGGTACCAAAATCGAAGAATTAAAGCAAGAAAGAATTGACAAAAATGAAAGATTATCAAAGCAAGAAGATGAAATTACCAATAAATTTAAAACCATTGAAGAATTAAAAGCACAAATTGTAAAAATAGATGTGAAAAAAACAAAACTAGAAGAAGATATTAACAGTATTATTAATAAAATGTGGGAAGAATACGAACTAACACCAAATAATGTAGCAGAATACAAAAAGCCAGAAAATGTAGCAGAAACACAAAAGAGAGTTAATCGCCTAAGAAATGAAATTAAAGATTTAGGAAGTGTTAATGTCGATGCGATTGAAGAATACAAGACAATGAAAGAAAGATATGACTTTATGAGCGAGCAACGAGTGGACTTAGAAGATACAATGAGTAAATTAAGAAAAATCATAGCAGAGATGATAACAACGATGAAAGAGCAATTCAAAGCACAATTTACGATTATCAATCGAAACTTTGAAGAAGTATTCAGAGAACTCTTTGGTGGAGGAAATGCCTCTTTAAAACTAGAAGACGAAGAAAACATTTTAGAGTGTGGTATTGATATTAATGTACAACCACCAGGAAAGAAATTACAAAGTATGACCCTATTGTCGGGAGGAGAAAGAGCCTTTACTGCTATAGCATTACTATTTGCAATTTTAAGAATTAACCCAGCACCGTTCTGTGTTCTAGATGAAATCGAAGCAGCATTAGATGATGTAAACGTATATCGTTTCGCAGAATATTTAAAGAAATTTTCAAAAGACACACAATTCTTAGTTATTACACATAGAAAAGGGACGATGGAAGCAGCGGATACCGTTTATGGAGTAACGATGGAAGAAAACGGAATTTCAAAATTGCTTTCTATGAAATTAGCCTAATGTCGTATTAGGGACGGTTCTTTTCCGACATTTTTTCTGATTATGTAGAAGAACATGAAAGAAAGTAAAAGCAAGGAAAACCTAGAAGTAGATGTTTTCCTTGCTTTCGTGTTTGTGTTATAAATTGAAAGGTTATGCGTGCATTGTTTTGTTTTTTTCATCAACGCCTTCAAATAGCTTTTCAACTGGTATTTCTAAGGCTTTACTAATTTTCCATAAGGTGAAGACACTAAGTCCTTGTGCAATTTTTTCACTTTCTAGGTTACCAATTAGTGCAATAGAAACGTCTGCTAGTTCAGCTAATTTTTCTTGTGTCATTTTTCCTTTTTGCAAATCGTATAATTTTCTATAATATTTGATATTTTTTCCAATTATTTGGAAAAGTTCGGTGGATTGTATATTTTCCATAATTATTCTCCTTGTATAATGTATTTAGGTTTTTAGTTAGAGGATTTACCTATAAAC
>CANPHV010000063.1 GCA_947573965.1 uncultured Clostridium sp. | reverse complement strand
AAATAATTAAAAAAATTTATAAAAAGCTATTGACTTTTGTTAGCAAGTTTCGTTGTGGCAACATATTCATTATTTAAATAATATTTATATTCGCTTATTCCACTTAAATCACTTGTTTTACTACTTATTTGTATTTGTTTTCCTGTTCCATTTCCTATTCCATCTATTGGCTTAAAATCATCTGGTTTACTGGTGTCTTTTTTTACAGTTAACGTCTCTTGTTGTAAAATCTCTCCATTTTCGTCTTTTAAGTATGCTACTATTTCATAAATTCCATCTTCACTTATATCTATTTCTCTTATTCCATTTTCCAAATTTATATCTTCATTATTTATTCGATATCCAGACCCCTGTACTCTTATCTTTATGTCTGTTATATACCATTCGTTTGATAACTTTTCACCTTTTATAACTTTTATCGATGCTATTTCAGGCTTTGCGCTAGTTTCTCCTAAACTCTCCACTATCTTAGGTACACTTCTGTCTACTAAAAATCCCCAACCGTTTACTGTAAAAATATCCTCATCTACCATAATAACATCATTAGGATTTTCTGCTATTACGTATTCATTTAACCACTCATTTTCATTATATTCATTTGTGGTATATTTTAAAGTTGATGCAGATAACAAACTTAATTCTAATTTTTCTCTAGCAGTTGCTTCCTCTGTTTTTTGTTTTGATGTATTTGCTTTCTTTAATATTCCATTTTCTCCTGTTAGTGTTGCAATACTTATGGCTGCTAAAATTAGTAACACTATAATAGTTATTACTAGTGCAATTAGCGTAATTCCTTTGTTTTCTCTTAATTTCATTTTTCTCTCCATCTCTTTCTCCTTGTATTTTTACTTAGTTTTTCCTTTTGTGCTAATTTTATTCTTTATTTTGTATTCTATGTGCATACATTTTATACATATGGTATGCTATCAGCATATATTTGTCAAGTAGTATTCCGCATATTTGAGCAAACTCTTTGTCGTTCCTAAAAAATTTCAATAAATATCAAAAAATCACTTTCATTTTTTGTCGTTTTATGATACAATGCAAGAAATAAAAAAAGAATTGTCAAAAGATGAAAGGAAGGAAAAAAGATGGAATTAAATAGATGTAGTAGATGTGGTAACTTTTACGTAGCAGAAGGAAATGTATGCCCTAAATGTAATGCAAAAGACGGATTTGAATTTTCTACCTTCAAATCTTACGTGCAAGAAAATGGTTTTGAAAACTCACTAAACACTGTATCTAACGACACAGGTATTTCTGTAAAAAACCTAAACCGTTTTGTTAGTTATCCAGAATTTCAAGACTACAAACAAGAATTAACAAGTATCGAAGAATTAAAAAATGCCATTGGAGAACTTGGCAACAATTAAATTAATCTTCTCCTAAAATGTTGATATATTAACGTATATCAACATTTTAATAAATAAAAAGGCGAGCCTAAGATTTGCTAGCAAATGCAAATTTTAAGCAAATCTAAGGCTCGTCATAATTTTCTTGTACAGAAAGTCCTCCTACTAGGAGAACTTTCCTACAATAAAAAAAGAAAGAAAGGCTTGATGAAAAATGGAAAATGTTTTTAATGTATTAGAAGAGAGGGGTTATATCGAGCAAATGACACACCCCGAAGAAATTAAAAAGCTATTTGGCGAAAAATCGGTTCCTTTTTATATTGGAATTGACCCAACCGCAGACAGTTTGCACGTAGGACATTTTGTATCCTTAATGGTAGCTAGTCACATGCAAAAATGTGGTCATAAACCAATCATTTTAGTTGGTGGTGGTACTGCAACGATTGGAGACCCTTCTGGTAAAACAGATATGCGAAAAATGCTTTCACGTGAGGAACTTGACTATAACGTAGAATGTCTAAAAAGACAAATCGAAAAATTTGTCAGTTTCGAAGGAGAAAACGCTGCTATCATTGTTAATAATGCCGATTGGTTACTTGATTTAAAATTTGTTGACTTCGTTCGTGAAATCGGAAGTTTATTCTCTGTTAACCGAATGCTTGCTGCTGAATGTTATAAACAAAGATTAGAAACAGGCCTAACCTTTTTTGAAATGAGTTACATGTTAATGCAATCTTATGACTTTTTATATTTATACAATAAGTATGGTTGTAAACTTCAAATGGGTGGAAATGACCAATGGTCTAATATCATAGGTGGTGTTGAGTTAATTCGTAAAATCGGAAAAGACGACTCCTTTGGCTTAACCTTCAAACTACTAACTACAAAAGAAGGTAAAAAAATGGGAAAAACCGAAAAAGGAGCTTTATGGTTAGACCCTAAAAAAACATCTCCTTATGAATTTTACCAATATTGGAGAAACGTCGAAGATGGAAGCGTTGAAAACGTATTTAACATGCTTACCTTTGTTCCTATCGAAAAAATAAAAGAGCTATCTGCTTATCAAGACGAAAAAATCAACGAAGCCAAAAAAATATTAGCTTATGAAATCACAAAACTAATTCATGGTGAAGAAGAAGCAAAAAAAGCAGAAGAAGCCTCTAACGCTCTATTCAATGGGCAAGGCAATTTAGACAATATGCCAACCGTAAAAGTAGATACTACCACTATCTCCATTTTAGATGCCATCCTCTTAACTGACATAGCTCCTTCTAAAGGACAAGCTAGAACACTAATCAACCAAGGTGGTATTTCTTTAAACGATGAAAAAGTAACAGACGTCAATTACATCCTATCCGATAACGATTTTTCTGATGGTTACGCCATTCTAAAAAAAGGAAAAAAAGTATTTTATAAATTAGAAAAATAAAATGGGACTTTTTGGGACAGGCACAAGGTGGACAATGTCCACTTTGTGCCTGTCCCAAAAAGTCCCAAAATTTCCCAAAATGTTCTCTTATCGACTTTTTTCAACGATTTCTACTATGTCTGCAATATATTCTCCAATGACTGGTATGTTTAGAGTTACGATTTTTTGAAGTAAGAGAATAAGTATAGCGGTAATGATGGTTACCCCTATTCCAATTCCTACTCCTCTAGCAATTCCTGCTAATAGATTTCTCTTTATGATTTCTTTTTTATTCCCTAACAAGTACGCCCATTCTACATAGTTTCCTTCTTCTAAGGTATGACTTAAGTTTTCTATCGATTTTTCTAATAAATTTATTTTTTTCTTTTTTAACCACATAAAAATCCACCTTTGTATTAGGGTGGATTTTTTTCTTTTTGTTTATTCTTTTTTTTCAATTTATTTTTATTGACTCATCCCATTGTGACTGTTAGATTGATCACTAGTACTATCCAATTCATTTGAGGTATTGTCTGTATTTGCAGTGTTGTTTGTTGATGGAATTGTTTTTTCTAATTCTTCTTTTTTCTTGTCTTCTTGCTTTTTCATGGTTTCTAAAGAAGTAATTAAATCTTGTAATCGTTTTACATCTTTTCCCATCATCTCCCAATCATTATTGGTATTGGACTGTGTCAAATTTTGATTTGCTTTGATAATGGCTTCAATTAGGCCTTCTATATCATCTGTATTTTCTACTTCAATGTCAACTGCATAGGTAGAAAGTAGATTTTCTAATGCTTTTGTTAATGTATCTGCCATAGCTACTTTGTTTCCAGAAGCTACGATTACCTTTTTCAAGATTGGTACGTCTGACTCGTTAAGCATCGTTTGATAAATTGGCTCTACATATAGCAAAGTATTATTTATTGGAACAATTATCATCTGCTTGGTTAATTTCGTTCCTGTAGCATTTAGTAGTTCTAATTCACTTGATATCGCTTCGTCTTCTTCTATTTGCTTATCTAGTTGCATTGGACCTACAATGTTACTATCTGCTGAAAATTTATATAGGTTTAATTGATTTGCTCCATTTGGTGTCGTGCTTCCTACTAAATAAGAAATCACATTTTGTTTTTCATCTGGTGTATAAATTTGAACTAAACCAAATTGTTCTCCTTTTGCTGTTTTCAACATAGTGTAATATGGTTCCATATAGCTTCCTGTTGATTTTGTACTTCTTACTGTGTTATATTTAGCAATATCCCACAAGTCATCTGCTCGATATAATACATCTGGTTTTACATTATGGTACACTTTCAAAATTTCTGCTTGTACTTTATATAGAAAGTCTGGATAAACGAAATGGCTTGCTATATCGTTTGGAATTTCTTCATCCAAATCCACAAATAAGGTATCATATATGTTTCGATAAGCCATTGCAATTGGGTCATTTCTATCTGTGATATAATAAGACATTGTTCCATCGTAACTATCAATGATGACTTTAACAGAGTTTCTAATATAGTTGATATTTTCCTTGATGCCATCATGCTCAATGGAAGTGTATTGTGCATATGGATATTGATTCGATACCGTATAGGCATCTATTACCCACACAATTTTTCCTTCTTCTGTTATTACCGTATACGGATTTTCGTCATAAATCAAGTATGGTAGTGCCTTTTTGGCTCTAGTAATAATGTCTCGATTAATTAAAATTTTGCTGTCCTTGGTTATTTCCCCTGAAAAAGCTAAATTTAAGTCTCCTTTTGTAATTGCTAAAATTAGTCTATCCAAAAAGTTTAGTTGTAATCCAGCTTTTCCTTCATAGGTTGAGGTATAATCGGTTCCATTTTCATCCGTATAGTCATATTCTTGCTTATTTTTTGCATTGGTTGCTACGGTTTCATAGTTCCCTAATCCAAAATAAGTACGTGGCTGTTTTATCTTTATTTTCTCATCTTTTCCTGATACTTCTTTTTGAATGTATTGTACATTTCCTGTTACTGTACTTTCTGTTGCAGAAGCAATGATTTCTCCCATTCCATGTGTGTATTCATAAGTTTTATTGTTGTAGGTTCGTCCTGAATTTTTGATTTCTCTTGGTGCTAAATATACTACCTGCTCTTTTCCTTTGATTTCATATTTTGCTAAATTAGCATTTCGATAAGAGAAATATCCTGTTTCGGTTTGGTTATCTTCTAATGTTTTCAAGATAGTATCTTGACTGATGATTGGTATATTATGAATTACATTGTTGTTTTTTTGAACTTCTTCACTTGTTATGGTTCCTGAATTTTGAAGGTTATTTTCTTCTATGTTAATATGATAAGCATTTTTGGTATTTTTAATGTTTTCGGCTATGTATTCTTTTTCTTTGTCTAATTCATTAGAATTTACAAATACTAAATCAAATACTAGCATGACAACAAATAGCATTACCAAATAGGCTGGTACAACTGCTAAGTTTTTTAGCACTCGATTGGTATTTCTTTCTTTAAAATATTTTAAAGCACGATAAGCAAATACGACAATGATGACTGCAAATACAATATAGCCCCACAATTTTACAGTTGTTTCTGTTAGGCCTGCCCCAACAATATCAATGTCTTCGTTAATGGTTAGTAGTTTTCCAAATACCATGTTTTGTGTGTTTAGAAGTGTCATAATGGCAATTCCTATGATAACCATAAGAATGTTTCTGGTTAGTTTTTTCATGAATAAGCTTTGTCTTAACATTTTCCCATCAATGCCATCAAAGAAACGATTAAATACAATTACATAGTATAAAGCCATATAGATAGATAGTCCCACACTTAAAACAGTAAAGTATAAGGCAAAGGCTTCTATGACTGGTTTTTGAAAAATATAATAAGAAATGTCTAAATTGAAAATCGTATCTTGTATCCCAAAAGCTGTGCTATTCATTACTAACATAATTTTTTGCATTAATACAGCAGATGCAATAATACTTACAATGGCTGCTATAACTAAGGCAAGTGATTTATTTAAAAGTTTTGGCATAGGTTTATTTTCTTTTTCAAAAAATGGTTTTAATCCTTTTTTTATGCCTCGATTGGTAAAATAAACAACAAAATACAAAACAACAAAGTTGATTGCCATAATTGTGTATTTATAAATCATATTGGTCTTAAAAATGTTGATGTATTGTTCTCCTAATTCTTTGTACTCTAAATAACTTCCTCGTAGTTGTACATAACTAATGCCTGCAAATAAAATTAGGAAAAGTATCACTAATATCATTCTTGTTTTGTTTTTTTCTTTTTTATTTCGATTTCTGGTTTCTTTTGTATTAGCGGTATCCATTATGGTTTCTTGCTTTTCTTCCACTTGTCTTCCTCCTTTAATTTGTTTTTAGATGATTGCTTTTACAAAATCACTGGAATTAAAAATTTCCATGTCATCTATTTGTTCCCCTATTCCAATAAATTTAACAGGAATTTTATTTTCTTCTACAATGCCAATCACTACCCCACCTTTAGCCGTTCCATCTAATTTAGTTAAAACTAAACCTGTTATATCGGCTTCTTCTTTAAAGGCTTTTACTTGTGAAATAGCATTTTGCCCAGTTGTCCCATCGATTACTAATAGCACTTCTTTATCCGCTTCTTGCATTTCTTTGTTAATTACCTTTTGAATTTTATTCAGTTCGTCCATCAAATATTTCTTATTGTGTAATCTCCCTGCTGTATCTACGATTAAAATATCGGCTTGCTTTTCTTTGGTAATTTTGATGGCATCATAGACAACAGATGCTGGGTCTACGCCTTCTTCTCTTTTTACCATGTCCGCCCCTGCTCTTTTTGCCCATATTTCTAGTTGCTCTACGGCTGCGGCACGGAAAGTATCGGCTGCAGCTACTACTACTTTTTTTCCGTCTTTGGCTAAACGGTTTGCTATTTTTCCAATAGAGGTGGTTTTTCCTACGCCATTTACTCCTACTACTAAGATAACGGCTGGTTTTGTGTTTAAATGTAAGTCAATATCTGTAATGTCTAGTATTTTTTGCATTTCTTCTCGTAAGGCTTGTTTTACTTCTTCCTCTTCTTGTATTTTTTCTTTTTTTAGTCTGTCTCTTAGGTTTCCTATAATTTTAACAGAGGTTTCCATCCCTATGTCTGACATGATTAGTATTTCTTCTAGTTCGTCTAAAAAGTCTTCGTCTACTTTTTTGAAACTTTTGAATACTTGATTTATTTTTTCGTCAAATGAACTTTTGGTTTTGTTCATTCCTTGTTTTAATTTATCAAAAAATCCCATTGTTTTTTCTCCTTTTTCTCTTTCTTTGGTATTGTATCATATCTTGGCTTTTTTTTCCATAGTTTGTGGCTATCTTTCTCTATCGATTTGGTCGTATCGATTATTCTCATCAATTGTAATGGCTCTATCTCCATATAATACCCTAACATGAGGATGCGTTTTCTTATAATCTTTTGAAAAATATCCTTGCTCTTCTAATTTTATTCTTTGTGTTTCTACTGGTATCTTCAAAAATTCATTTACTTTCTGCCTTTGTTCTTCGGTTAATACTGGTGTATTATATAGATAAATTAACATTTTCCTATCGTTTGCCATGTCTCTATGGTATTTGGCTTTGTAAAAATACGCCAATCCGTCATAAATTCTTTGATAATTTTCAATCTCTTCTTGGTCTATTTCAATTAAATTTTTGTATAAGTTTATACTTCTTAAGGATGTCATTAATTGATATGCTTCTTCCTTATTGTTACTTATCTTTAGTAACCCTTCTGTTAAAATGGAATCGTCATCATTAAACTTGTATTCCCTTAGTATTTCTGGTGATAATATTTCAATTAAACAGTACATATATGGCAAGTTATTAGTATATGACTTATCTCTTTTTTCATGTTGATTTTTTTGATAGTATTTATCTATATATTCTTGATTGAATATTTCATTGATTGTTTCTGTAAAAATATTGGTATTCCAATTTTTTTGTATTTCATCTGATATATTTTCAAAGATTTCCGTGTTGGTTCCGCTTAATTTCCTCGTTTTCCATTGCTATTACTTCTTCCGATAATTGGGTAAAGATACTATCCATCCCATATTTGGTAAGTAAATGATTGAATTCATGATAGTAGGTTGATTTTTTTACTTCCTTAAACCCAAATGGTTCTTCTTTGATTTCTTCCTTTTTAATTTCTAGGTCTTCTTCTTTTAAAAATGTTATTTTATTAAATGGAATAAAATAATAACCAGTAACACTTGTAAGAAGTTTCTCTTGGGTTACTTCATTATCCGTTGTTTTTTCATTATGTGTATAAGATTTATCATATTGAGCCTTAAAAGTTTTTATTTTTCTAATTATACTATCTAAACACATATATTCTTTGTTTTCTTCGAATTCTGCTTCAAAGACTTCTTTGATGAATTCTTTTTCTTCTTCTGAAATATTGTCATTGCTATCAATAGCAAGTTCTATCTCTTCAAATGTATAGGTTTTGTCTTGTTTTGTTAAGTCACTTCTTAGAATTCTTCCTAATTCATAATCTACACTACTTTTAACGTTTTGGGGAATATGATAGGTCAAAACAGCTGTTGAGATAAATGCTACTACACTCATCATTCCTTCTACCAAAACTCTTTTAAAGAATTTCATGGCTTTTGTTTTTTTATTGTTTTGTTGTTTTGAAGCATAATACACAAATTTCTCATCATTAAAGTAAGTATTTAGTAATATCGCATCTTCTTTTTCTGGAATATATCTTTTATTATTTTTCTTTAAAACAAAGGTATATAATTTGCTTCTTGTGTCTTGATATATTTCAAATTCTTTTTGTTTTATTTTGTAATTACCACAATAAATACTGTAGTTGCTATTATATCTAATTAAATTGTAACATTTATCTAAAATTTCTTTTTCTTTACTTTCTAACTTAAATTCAAATTTCCCATTATGAATAATTGCATATTCTATGTTTTCATTTCTTTGATAAATACCATAGTTTTTCTGATTGTAGTTGATGATTGCAATTATTCTGATGTTGTTTTTTGTCATTTTATATTCCATTCCTTTCTCGCTTCGCTCAAAAGGCACACATAGGAATGA
>CANPHV010000062.1 GCA_947573965.1 uncultured Clostridium sp. | reverse complement strand
TTCATTCCTATGTGTGCCTTTTGAGCGAAGCGAGAAAGGAATGGAATATAATATGAAAAAAGATGAAAAATTAATAATAAAAAAGATAAAAAATAACTACGAAAAAAAAGAAATATATGCAAAAGAAATGGAAAAGTATAAATTAGCTATAAAAAGTGAATTTTATTTAGAAGCTATTGTTATTGTTTATGCAATGATAGAAGATAGATTGAATTCATTTTTATATCATTCTGGATGCTGTAATAGAGATTTGAAAGTTACTAAAAAATTCAAGAGTGAAATAAGAAGTATTTGGGGAATAGAAACTGAACAACAAAAAATAACAATGAAAAGAATTTCGAGTAAATATAATTATATAAAGAATATGCTAGAATGGGCTGAAAATAGTTGTAAAGATAATGAAAGTAAATTTGAAATATTATTGAAATCTAAAATTGAGGGAATAGATGTACAATTATTAAGAGACAATATAAATAAATTAGAGGAATGGTGTATATTAAGAAATCAAATAATACATGGGTTATTAAATAAAAATTCTACATATTTAGATGAGCAGCTTGAAGCAATTACAAATGAAGGGTATCAAATAGCCAGAAATATAGATACTGTAATTAGAGTATATAAAAGAAAAGATAATATAAGAAAAAAATTGAAAATACAATAAAAAAGGAGAAATAGAATGTCATTTATTGAAGAAATAAAGCAAAGAGCCAAAAAAGAAATCAAGACAATTGTTCTTCCAGAAGCAGAAGATATTAGAATTTTGAAGGCAACTGAACAAGTATTAAAAGAGCAATATGCGAATATTGTATTAGTAGGAAAACAAGAAGAGATTGAAAAAAAGGCAAAGGAAAATAATTTAAGCATTCAAGGGGCAAAGATAGTAGACCCAACTAATTCTGAAAATTATGAAGAATATGTCAATTTATTATATGAATTAAGAAAACATAAAGGAATGACAATCGAAAAGGCAAAAGAATTAGTAAAAGACCCAGTTTATTATGGTATGTTAATGGTAAAAGACGAAGAAGCAGATGGCTTAGTTTCAGGAGCAGCGCATTCTACTTCAGATACCCTAAGACCAGCTTTGCAAATATTAAAGACAGCACCAGATACCAAATTAGTTTCTGCTTTTTTTGTTATGGTTGTACCAAATTGTGAATATGGAGAAAAAGGAACGTTTGTATTTGCTGATAGTGGCTTAAATGAAAATCCAGATGCAGAAAATTTATCAGAAATAGCAATTTCTTCTAGTAAAAGCTTTAAACAGTTAGTAGAAAAAGAACCAAAGGTAGCCATGCTTTCCTATTCAACCTATGGCAGTGCTAAATCAGAATTGACAGAAAAAGTGATTGAAGCTACCAAACTAGTTAAAGAAAAGGAACCTACTATGTTAGTGGATGGAGAATTGCAATTGGATAGTGCAATTGTACCAGAAATAGCTGCGTTTAAAGCACCAAACAGTCCTTTAAAGGGAGAAGCAAATGTTTTAGTTTTTCCAAATTTGGATACAGGAAATATTGGCTATAAGTTGGTGCAAAGGTTGGCAAAAGCAGAGGCGTATGGTCCTCTTTGTCAAGGAATTGCTAAACCTGTAAATGATTTGTCTCGTGGGTGTAGTAGTGAAGACGTAGCAGGGGTTATTGCAATTACAGCAGTGCAAGCTCAAAAGAAATGAAAAGTGACATTTTTGTAAAAATCAAATGAAAGGATAGAAGAAATGAAAATTCTAGTTTTAAACTCGGGAAGTTCATCTTTAAAATATCAAGTAATTGATATGGAAACAGAAGAAATGCTAGCCAAGGGATATTTTGAAAGAATTGGGCAACCAAATTCCTTTCTAACCCATAAAGTAAATGGAAAAGCGCACAAATTCGAACATCCAGCTAAAAACCATGAAAAAGCAATAGCCTTTGTTCTAAATCGATTAACCAATGAAAATTACGGTGTGCTTAAAAACTTAGATGAATTAGGTGGTATTGGACATAGAGTAGTACATGGAGGAGAAAAATTTAGTGACTCTGTTGTGATTACAAAAGAAGTGGTAGAAGAAATTAAAAAATGTTCTGATTTAGCACCATTGCATAATCCAGCTTGTATATTAGGAATAGAGGCTTGTCAAAAAATAGTGCCAAACATGAAAATGGTAGCAGTATTTGATACAGCATTTCATCAAACCATTCCAAAAGAAAGATATATGTATCCCATTCCTCATAAATATTATGAAAAATATGCCATTCGAAAATATGGATTTCATGGAACCTCACATCAATATGTTTCAACAAGGGTAGCAGAAATCATGGGGAAAGATAGCAAAGATCTAAAAATTGTGAATTGCCATTTAGGGCAAGGGTGTAGTGTTTGCGCTATTCAAGATGGAAAATCAGTAGAAACCAGTATGGGACTAACACCACTACGGACGGAATCCCAATGGGAACCAGAAGTGGAGACTTAGACCCGTCCATTCTTACCTATTTAATGCAAAAAGAAAATCTATCCATAGATGACATGAATTTCATGTTAAATAAAGAAGCTGGAGTATATGGTATTTCAGGCGTATCCGTAGACTTTAGAGACATTGAAACAGAAGCTTTATCAGGAGGAAAACAAGCACAACTAGCACTAGAGGTATATCACTATTTAACAGCTTGCTATGTAGCAAGATGCGCTGTAGCCATGGGAGGAATTGACGTTCTAACCTTTACAGCAGGTGTTGGTGAAAAAGGACCAATTTCAAGAAAGGCAATATGTGAGCAACTAGAATTTTTAGGTGTTAAAATAGATGACGAAAAAAATAAGATAAGAGGAGAAGAAGCAGAATTATCAACAGAAGATTCAAAAGTAAAAATTTATACAATTCCAACCAATGAAGAACTGATGATAGCGAGAGAAACTTTGAAATTAGTGTAAAATCCAATTTCCCAATTATCCCCAATTATCCCTAATCATCCCCAATTAAACCCGGAACCGATGGGGAAAAGAAAAGAAAGGAAAGAGAAAAAATGAAAATATTAGTATTAAACTGTGGAAGTTCATCTTTAAAATATCAATTAATCAATATGGAAACAGAAGAAGTATTAGCTTCTGGAAAATATGAAAGAATAGGAGAAAAAGAGGCTTTTATAACACATAAAGCACAAGGACAAAAAAAGCAAATTGAAAATCCAGCTTATAATCATACAGAAGCAATAGAATTTGCCTTAAAACAATTGACCAATCCAGAGTATAAAGTAATTGATAGCTTAGAAGAAATTAATGCCATTGGGCATCGTCTAGTACATGGAGGGGAAAAGATTGCAGAGTCTGTAGTAATTGACGAAAATGTAATAGAGGTTTTAAAACAATGTACTGATTTAGCGCCATTGCATAATCCAGCTTGTATTTTAGGAATTGAAGCTTGTCAAAATGTTATGCCAAACAAACCAATGGTAGGCGTATTTGATACCGCATTTCATCAATCCATTCCAAAAGAAAGATATATCTATCCAATTCCTTATGAATATTACGAAAAATACGGTGTAAGAAAATATGGTTTTCATGGAACTTCTCATATGTTTGTTTCACAAAGATTAGCAGAAATTGAAAACAAACCAATTGAGAATATGAAAATTGTAACTTGTCATTTAGGGCAAGGGGCTAGCATTTGTGCTATTGAAGGTGGAAAATCCGTAGATACGAGTATGGGGTTAACACCTCTTGGAGGAATTCCTATGGTAACAAGAAGTGGAGATTTAGACCCATCTATTTTACTATATTTAATGAAAAAAGAAAAAATATCAGCCGAAGAAATGGAAAGTATTCTAAACAAACAATCTGGTGTCCAAGCAATTTCGGGATTAGTACCAGACTTTAGAGAAATTGAAAATGCAGGAAACGAAGGAAACGAAAGAGCCAAAATTGCTTTAGATAGTTTCAAATATGCTATAGCAAGTTACATTGCCAAATATGCAGTAGCTATGAATGGAGTAGATTATATTATCTTTACAGGTGGTATTGGAGAAAATCAAATTAATATTAGAAAAGGAATTTGTGAGCAATTAAAATTTATGGGAGTAGAGATTGATATTGAAGCAAACAATATTCGAAGTGAAGAAAAAGTCATTTCAAAACCAGAAGCTAAAATAAAAGTATATGTTATTCCAACCAACGAAGAATTAATGATTGCAAAAGAAACACAGAGATTAGTGTAAAAAGAAAAAAGATAAGGAAAAGGGGATTTTAAGGAACGTCCCTTAATCCCCCCTCTTAATAAGGAGAAAAATAATATGAAATTTGATTTTGATGAGTTTAGTTTCCAAGATGAAATTAATTTAATCCATTTGAACAATCAAATGGAGAATTTGGGGCATATAAAATTCAATGAAACCATTGGATTTAATGAAGATACGATTTATTCCAAAATAGAAGAAAAATAAAAGATAAACAATAAATTAAGAAACAAACGAAAAAAGGATGTTTTAGATATGAAAAAAGTAATCATAGAGGCATTAAAGGGGTATCGATGGAAAATATTATTACAAGTTATTTTATTAGCATTTAATACATATTTATTAACTTGTCCACCCTTAATAATAGGAAGAATTATTGATAATTTATATGATATCGAAGCGAATAAACAAATTATTTTAAATAACACATATTACTTACTAGGAATATGTGCTGTTTACTTGGTTGTTAGATTAGCATGGAAATATTTAGAGACCTACATTAGTAGAGGTTTTGAAAGAGATATCAAAGAAAAATTATTTGAAAGATTTTTAAAGTTAAAAGTAAAAGAAATACAAAACATTAAAAATGGAGAAATTATGTCTTATTTCGTAAAAGATACCAACGAAATAAGAAGTACAGTATATAGAATTTTATCACATGGGACAAGAATTGTATTTATATTTATTATTGCTACTTTTCAAATGGCAAGAGGGGTTAACTTAAATTTAACACTTGCCACTTTGTGTCCAATTGTTATTGCATTCTTTTTAGTGATAAAAATAAAAAAATATGTTGAGATTAACTTCAAAAAAGCGCAAGATAGTTTTACAGAACTATCCGAATATATCCAAGAAAGTACCGATAGTATCCGAACTACGAAAGCTTATTCTTGTGAAGGAAGCCAGTTAAAGAACTTTATCATTAAAAATAGAAAAGTTAGACAAAATGACAATACAGTAGATGTATTTTCTAATTTGTTGACAGTTAGTGTAGACATTTGTTTTGGTCTTTGTTATGCCATTGCTTTTATTTATGGGGCACATTTAGTGCTAGAAGGAAGGATTACAGTAGGTGAATTAGTAACTTTTAATGGCTATATAGCGTTATTTGTTAACCCTGTTCAGTGGATGCCAAATCTAATTGCAAGATGGAAAAGAGCACAAATTTCGTATGAGAGATTAGATAAAGTATTTAGTTTAGAAAGAGAGAAAATAACCATAGAAAAAAACACAAAACAAGAAAGATTAGAGGGGAATATTAGTATTAAAAATCTAAGTTTCCACTATCCAGGAATGCTAGACAGTGCGCTAGAAAATATTACAATCAACATAAAAAAAGGAGAAACCTTAGGTATTATAGGTACCATTGGAAGTGGTAAAACAACGTTAATGAACCTATTAACCAAATTATATAATATTCCAGATGGGAAAATTATGATAGATGGAAAAGATATTAACGACATTGATATCGAAGTATTAAGAGAAAATATTTGTTATATTACACAAGATAACTTTCTATTTTCTTCTACCTTGAAAGAAAATATTAGCTTATTCAAAGAAGAATACAAAGAAGAACAAATTAAAGAAAGTACCAAAAAGGCAGTTATTTACGAAGAAATTAGTCAAATGCCAGAAGGAATTAAAACAAAAATAGGGGAAAGAGGAGCCGATTTATCTGGTGGGCAAAAGCAAAGGGTTGTAATATCCAGAGCTTTTTTGAAAAATAGTAGCATTATTATTTTTGATGATACTTTTTCAGCTTTAGATAATCGTACTTCCCAAGAATTATTACAAAATATTAAAGAATTAACCGAAGATAAAACTTGTATCATTATTTCAAACAAAATAGCAGATGTAAAACAAAGTGATAAAATCATTGTATTATGCAATGGAAAAATTGTAGAGCAAGGAATTCATGATGAATTAATTGAAAACCATGGAATTTACCAAGAATTCTTTGAACAACAATCTACCAAAGCAGAACCTAGCTTTTTAGATTAATAAAGGAAGGATAAACAGATGAAAAATAAAACCTGGCAAAGAATTTATAAAATGTTAAGACCACAAGCAAAATCAATTGCAATTATATCCATTTTAGCCATTTTAATAAACATAGGAGAAGTGGTCAAACCGTATTTAATAAAAATTGTAATTGATGACTATTTATCAGCGAATCTGTACCAAAAAGGAATCATGACGATTGGTATGATAGGGGCTATTTATATTGGTATTGTTTTAATCGGAAATATTTTGAATTTTATCGTAACAACGGCTACTAGCATGATGGGAGAAAATGTAATTTATTCTTTGCGAAACAAATTGTACCGTTATACGCAATATGCTAATATTCCTTTTCATGATAAGACCCCAGCAGGAACTTTGTTTGTTAGAATAACAAGTGACGTAGAGGATATAACAACTTTATTTAAAGAAGTTATTACTACTTTCATTAAAGATATTTTAATGATTATTGCTTTTGTGGTTATGATGCTATCTTTGAATTACCAATTGGCTTTATTATCTTTCATAGTAATTCCATTTGTTATTTTGACTTCTATCATCATTACTAAAATCAGTAATAAAATACATGATTATTCGAAAAAAGTAAAAACAAAATTGAATATCTTTTTGGCAGAATCTATTTATGGGGTAAAGCTAATCAAAATTTTTAATCGTCAATATGAGAAACAAAAAGAATGTGAAGAACTCTGTAATTCTTTTTGGAAATCAAGAATACCAACAAGTTATACAGAAGGATTATTAGTTGCTATTTTGATGGTTTTAGAAAATTTAGCAGTGGCTATTATTACTTGGGCAGCGATTAATTATTTGTTAGGAACTAGTGTGGATGTTGGTTTGATTTATGTATTTGTTACTTATATTAAACAGATATTTAGTCCAATTAACCGTTTAGTAGAAAACTTTGAGACAATTCAAGAAGCCTTGGTTTCGATTGACAAAATTTATGATATTTTAGAAAAAAAGGAATACTTAGAAAGTTTCGAAGAAGGAAAAGTTTTAGATAAAGTAGAAGGCAAAATTGAATTTAAAAACGTATGGTTTGCTTATGAAGGAAACAACTGGATTTTGAAAAATATTAGTTTTACCATTGAGCCAGGGCAAAGTGTGGCATTGGTTGGCAAAACAGGTTCTGGAAAAACTACGATTACGAATTTAATCAATCGTTTTTATGAAATACAAAAGGGAGAGATTTTACTAGATGGCATCAATATTAAAGAGATTAATATACGTTCTTTAAGAGAAAAAATAGGTATTATTTTACAAGATCCTTTTGTTTTTGCTAGAAGCATCAAAGAAAATATTGAGATGAATAAGAAGTTTTCAGATGAATATGTCAAAGAAACGATTAACCTAGCTTCAGCAGATGAATTTGTAAATAGTTTGCCAAATGGAATAGAAGAGATTTCTAACGAAAGAGGAAGTTCTTATTCTTCAGGTGAAAAGCAACTATTAGCTTTTGCTAGGATTTTTGCTCATAATCCATCTATCTTTATTTTGGATGAAGCAACGGCGAATATTGATACGAAAACAGAGGAACTAATTCAAAAATCAGTGGATAAGATTTCAAAAGAAAAAACTTCTATCTTTATTGCTCATAGATTGTCTACGATTGTAAATGTAGATAAAATTATTGTATTGAATCAAGGCGAGATTTTGGAGGAAGGAAGCCATATTGAGTTAGTTAACAAAGTAGATGGCTATTATAGCAAGTTGTATAATGCTTATTATAGTGGGTTAGTAGAATAACAGAAAAATATTTTTACTTTTTTCTGTTTTTCTATTGACAAATACTGGAACATATGATTAAATATTGATCATAAATTAATTTTAGGTAAATTTTACATATTTGTCTAAAATGTATTCGGATTTTATTTTTAGGAAGGTGGTGATAGTATGGAACAATCAATGGAAAATGCTATTTTGAAAGAACTACGAGAATTTAGAACAGAAACAAACAAGAAATTTGATGACGTAAATGAAAGGCTTGATGAGACTAACAAAAGAATAGACGTTGTGAATGAAAGACTTGATGAGACCAACAAAAGAATAGACGACGTAAATGAAAGACTTGATGAGACCAACAAAAGAATAGACGATGTAAATGAAAGACTTGATGAGACCAATAAAAGAATAGACGACGTAAGTGAAAGACTTGATGAGACCAATAAAAGAATAGACGATGTGAATGAAAGACTTGATGAGACTAATAGAAGAATAGACGACGTGGACGAAAGACTTGGTGAGACCAACAGAAGAGTAACTAATTTAGAAGAAGGACGAATAAAAGACAGAAGAGACATCTTAGATATATTGGATACCATGCAAAAAAGCATTAGTAATCAATTTACAGAAATGAGAGAATATATGGATGCTAAATTTGAAAAAATTTCTGCTTTGCAAAGAGTGAATGATACAGAACACGATGAATTCAAAAAATTGCTATATGCGCATAACAAAAGACTTGATTTTCATAGTGCAAGACTTGAATACTTAGAAAAGTGGAAAGAGGATTTAGGTATGGGAGAATATACAGCGGTATAATTAAGTTTCGACAATAGAAAAGGCTTGAAATTAGGCTTTTTCTGTTGTCGATTTTTAGTATAAAAATATTCGGTGAATTGAAAACGTAAATTATAATTAGAAAAAGTAAACTCTAATTACCAATTA